>JAUVGM010000343.1 GCA_030593785.1 Gammaproteobacteria bacterium
TCACCAGAATTGATCTGATTTTCATCTTTATCCAATTCTCTAAGTAACCAAAGCTTCTGCAACTCATGCTTTAAAACAGCACGACGAGCAGGTTCTTTGGTAACTCGCAACAGCTGCTCATACAAGGTATGAGCATCCTGCAATAAATCAGCTTTGGCTAACATTTCTGCCACTTGGTATCGCGCAGTTTGTCCCCACGGGTCTAAACCATTATTACCTGCATACATAGCCGAACGTAAATAGAGACGAGCTGCTGCTACATAGTTTTGTTGAGCTTTGCGAGAATCCGCCATCCAGTAATAAATTTCACGCTGTAAACGTTCGTCATTAATTTTAGGCAAAACGGTGTTAAATAATTGATAAGCATATTCGTGCTCTTTTACCGTTTGTAAATCAAAGACCACTTGTAAAAATTTATCTATTTGATCACCTGTTAATTTTTTATTATTTTCCAATAATAATTTTAAAGCCTGGCTTCCCTTTTCGGCATTGCCACCTAAAACAAAAATTCGCGATCGCCTTAATTGCCATTGGTAGCTATCTACTCCGGATGGAGCCGTTTTAATTGTCGCCATTAGCGTTGATGCCAGTTCAATATTAGATCGACTCAAAGCAATATTAACTAGATCATAACGAACAGGTTTGGGAATAGATTTTATTGTTTTGAAATATTCTGATTTTAAAAATAATTTCATTACCAGTTCGGCACCACGTTTACGCTTGTGCATTAAATTCAAAAACCCCTTTGCTGCTCGCAAACGTGTTTCATCATTATTACCTTTAAGCATTACCATGGCATATAGAGAGCGAGCTTTAACCGGCTCTTTCTTTTGTGCCTTTACTGCGGCATTTAACCATTGCTGATCATTACCAATCAAAAATTGCTGGCTATTACCAATATAATTAGCAAAATTAATATAGACATCCCACAACGTGTCTGACGAGAAATCAAATAATCCATCAGGCAGTTCAATATTTTTGTGCCCGGCTAAAACAAATTCAAGCGCATTCGCCGTTGAAGGTCTATCGTTACTACGTTGTGCAGACTCTGCAACTACAGCCCAAAGCATATATTTTAATTTTTTACTGGCCCACTTACCGCGCATTTGACGATAGGCTGCTTGTAATACTTTTTGTGGAGGCCTTGCTTTACTGCGTAACTGGGCTAACAAGTACAACATCCCGCCTTCTGGATGTTTTGTATCCTTCATTAATAGTGATACAACTTCTTCTTCACGCTTATTTATTAAAAGAATACGTGCGCGTAATAAACGATCTTCAATGTTATTACTGCGATAGTCCTGGTAATAACGCTGCGCAGCCAATAAAGCATCCTTTGTTTCGTTATCAACCAGGTAGCTTTTTATGACCCTATGTTGCCATATAGGTAACCATTTATTCTGTACTTCAGACCCTTCTAAATTTATTTTTTCAGACCAGATCAATCTTTGTAGAATTTGACGCGCTTGCTGTCCAAGCTTAAGTATCAATAAAGCATCAACTTGATGTTGTTTAGCCCAAAAATAAAAATCATCAGGCAAATCATCTTCATAGTTACTTACTCGTTTTTGTAAATCTTGCCAGCGTTTTCCCGATTGATAAATGTTGAGACGCTCACGCTCCCATTCCAACCAGGCTTTAAGGTTATTTTTCAGATCAAGATCTTGTTGTTGCACATCAATAGATTGTAATGCTAAAGACACCGCACCGCTTTCAGCAATAATTCGAACTTGCTGGATCTCTGTAGACACGTTCTCGGTGGCAAAAGTGAAGGGCGTAACAAAAATAAAGAAGGGAAATGCAAAAAACGGGTAGTACTTACGCACTACCCGCTTTTTTAAATTACTTAGCTTGTCCTTAAGCAATTTTTTCAGCTTTAGGATAAAGAAAAACTTAACCCAGTTTTTCTTTAATACGTGCTGCACGACCTTGTAGGTCACGCAAGTAGTAAAGTTTAGAACGACGAACATCACCACGACGTTTAACTTCAATACTATCAATTGCAGATGAGTAAGTTTGGAAAACACGCTCAACACCTTCACCATGAGAGATTTTACGTACTGTAAAAGCAGAGTTAAGACCACGGTTTTTAATTGCAATACAAACACCTTCAAATGCTTGTAAACGCTCACGTGTACCTTCTGTTACTTTTACTTGAACAACAACAGTATCGCCTGGTGCGAAATCAGGGATCTCTTTGCTCATTTGTTCTTTTTCAAGTTCTGCGATGATATTACTCATGGTTTTCTCCAAACTCTTTTTGAGTTTTACTTATGTTCATTTAATTCATGTTCGCGAATAAATTCCGCTAATAACTTTTCTTGTACTTGGGTCAGCGTTAACTTTTCAAGCATATCGGGTCTTCTTAACCATGTGCGACCTAAAGCTTGCTTAAGACGCCAGGCCTCAATATTTTTATGATGACCGCTCAATAAAACATCGGGGACAGATTGCCCGTCTAAAATTTCTGGACGAGTATAATGAGGTGTATCAAGCAAACCATTCATAAACGAATCCTGCTCGGCTGATTCCTCATGCCCTAACGCACCGGGTACTAATCGCGTAACGCCATCAATCAATACCATGGCTGCCAGTTCACCGCCGCTGATAACGTAATCACCTATCGACCACTCTTCATCA
>JAUVGM010000082.1 GCA_030593785.1 Gammaproteobacteria bacterium
ATATCGTTACTTGAGATTTACTCATTAATTTTTGATCCATTTAATACAAATACGGGACATGGTTTCCCATATCCCGTAATTACATAACAAAATTATTATAATTTACTTTGCCGACTATTTGGCAAAGCTAAAACCAAAGAAGAATTACTCTCCTTTAGTCTCTATAACTTTTTTACCACGGTAGAAACCATCTGCAGTTACGTGATGACGTAAGTGAGTTTCACCTGAAGTTGAATCAATTGATGTAGTCATGCCTGTTAAAGCATCATGTGAACGACGCATGCCGCGACGTGAAGGAGTTACTTTGTTCTTTTGTACAGCCATGATAAAGCCTCGTATTACTTATCTGTCTTTAAACTCGCAAGAATATCGAAGGGGTTTTCCCGTTCAACACTCTCAGTATTTGGTTCAGGTGTTTGCTGGCTATTCCAAGCTTCCGTAATCGCATCTGAAGAACAACTATCATCCAAATGTTTTGGTATAGGTGGTAAAGCCAAGAGGATTTCATCCTCAATAATATCCGATAACATCATCGTCGTATTATCTATCAGTGTCGCCTCGTACCCTTCGGGTAAGCGTTCCATTTCAGCCTCTGAACGTACAAATGCTAGCTGAAAATCGAGCGCAATAGGAAGATCCATTTCTTTCATACAGCGCTGACAAATGAGTTTTGTTTCTGTCTTAATTTCCCCTGCTAAAATTACAACACGGTTAATATCAACTGAAAACTCTACATCAATGTATACTTCACCTTCTTTTGATGAAAGCGCATTAATTAGACGCTTCATCTGCTTAAGGGGAATGGTACCCTGAAGGTGCTCTTCTCTCGTCGCTAGACGAATTGGATCCACTTCCAGTGGTAGTCTTTGATGCTGCCCTGACATAGGCCGCGGATTGTATCGGGGTGCTACCTCCATGTCAAAAAAAGTCTCTCAAAAGTGTGAAAAAAGCCTTAATAATCCGCCTGTTCCGTGATTCATGGTTAAATATTGACCAGCCCATAGGATATCCCGAGCTTGACAGCGAGACTGCATTTTCATACATATGTAGGAGGGTTTTAAAAGGTCAAAAATAATAATGATAAAAAAGCTGCTTATCGCTAATCGAGGTGAAATTGCTGTCCGGATTGTACGTGCTTGTGCAGAAATGGGCATCAAGTCTGTTGCTGTTTACGCAGAAGCAGATCGTTATGCATTACACGTTAAAAAGGCTGATGAAGCCTATAGTCTGGGGCCAGATACGGTTGCAGGCTACCTTAATGCCCATCATTTAGTGAATATTGCTGTTGCAGCAGGCTGTGATGCTCTGCATCCGGGATATGGCTTTCTCTCTGAAAATCCTGAATTAGCTGAAACGTGCAAACGCCGCGGGATTTATTTTGTCGGCCCCGATGCTGAAACCATTCATAAGTTAGGTGATAAAACCATTGCCCGCCAGACGATGACATCGGCTGGTATTCCGGTCACACCGGGCAGCAATGACAATGTTGCCAATATTGAAGAAGCAAAAAAAATTGCCAGTGAAATTGGCTATCCAGTGATGCTCAAAGCGACATCGGGTGGTGGTGGACGCGGAATTAGACGCTGCGGTAGTGAATCTGAATTAAAGAGAAATTATCCACGCGTTATCTCTGAAGCAGTAAAAGCATTTGGCAGTGCTGAAGTATTTATTGAAAAGTTCATTGCAGATCCTCGTCATATTGAGGTTCAGGTACTGGCTGATCACCATGGTAATGCCATTCACTTGTTTGAACGTGATTGCTCCATTCAACGTCGCCACCAAAAACTGATTGAAATAGCCCCTTCCCCGCAGTTATCTGATGAGCAACGCAACTACATTGGAGACTTAGCAGTGAAAGCCTGCCTGGCATCCGGTTACAAAAATGCGGGAACGGTCGAGTTTTTACTCGATGAAAATGACAACTTCTATTTTATGGAAATGAATACACGGTTACAGGTTGAACATACCATTACCGAAGAAATTACTGGCATTGATATTGTGCAGGAACAAATTCGTATCGCATCAGGGTTAAAACTTCGCTACCAGCAGTCTGATATTTCACGTCGTGGCTTTGCAATGGAGTTTCGCATTAATGCCGAAGATCCAAAGAACGATTTTCTCCCTAGTTTCGGAAAAATAAATCGCTACTTTGCGGCAGGCGGTCCTGGTGTTCGTACAGATGGAGCAATCTATAGTGGCTATGTCATTCCGCCCTATTACGATTCTATGTGTGCCAAATTGATTGTTTGGGCCCTGGATTGGGACTCATTAATAGATCGTTCTCGTCGAGCACTCAGAGACATTACTCTTTACGGTGTAAAAACAACCATACCTTATTATATAGAGATACTCGCATCAGCAGATTTTCAAACGGGTAAATTTAATACCAGCTTTGTTGAGAAACACCCTGAATTAACAAATTATTCTGTAAAACGTTCTACCCGAGAAGTGGCTGCGGCCATTGCCGCCGCACTTGCGGCTAACGCAGGCATATAACCCGAAGGATTTTATTCGATGTCAAAGGTCAACATAACTGAAACTATTTTACGAGATGCCCATCAGTCATTGATTGCAACACGTATGCGAACAGAAGACATGTTACCTATTTGTGAACGTCTCGATAAAATCGGTTACTGGTCTCTCGAAGTATGGGGTGGTGCTACCTTTGATGCCTGTGTACGTTTTTTAAAAGAAGATCCGTGGGAACGTTTACGTTTACTTCGACAAGCGTTCCCCAACACGCGTTTACAAATGTTATTACGTGGTCAGAATCTTTTAGGTTATCGTCATTATGCCGATGATGTTGTTCGAGCTTTTGTGAAACAGTCTGCTGAAAATGGTATTGATGTTTTTCGTATTTTTGATGCAATGAATGATTTACGAAATTTAAATGTTTCTATTAATGCCGTTAAAGATTCAAATAAACATGCTCAAGGTTCCCTTTGTTATACAACCAGTCCAGAACATAACCTGCAATACTTTGTTAGTTTGGGCAGAGAACTGGAAAAAATGGGGTGCGATAGTATTGTAATAAAAGACATGGCTGGTCTACTTACACCTGAAATTACCGCAGAGTTAGTTAAAGCACTGGTTGATCAAGTTAGCATTCCTGTTCATCTACATTCTCATGCCACAGCTGGACTTGCGGCTATGTGTCAATATAAAGCGGTAGAAAATGGCGCCTTTGGAATTGATACCGCTATCTCTTCTTTTTCAGAAGGTACAAGTCACCCTCCTACTGAAAGTATGGTTGCTGCATTTAAAAACACTAAATTTGACACTGGTTTGGATCTTGTTGCGTTACAGGAAATTGGTTTTTACTTTTATGAGATTCGAAAAAAATATCATCAGTTTGAAAGTGAATTCACCGGGTTAGACACTCGTGTTCAGGTTAACCAGGTCCCTGGTGGTATGATTTCAAACTTATCAAACCAACTTAAAGAACAAGGTGCGCTAACACGTATGAATGAAGTCTTAACTGAGATTCCAATTGTACGAAAAGAGTTAGGTTACCCTCCTCTAGTCACACCTACTTCTCAAATTGTTGGCACACAAGCGGTATTAAATGTTCTTGGCGGTGAGCGTTATAAAACCATTACTAACGAAGTAAAACTCTACTTACAAGGTCGGTACGGTAAAGCGCCAGGTAAAATAAGTCCACAAGTTCAACACATGGCAATTGGGAATGAAGATGTTATTGAATGTCGTCCTGCGGATCTTCTAAAAGATGAAATGGACAAGTTACGTAAAGAAATTGGAACGCTTGCCCATAATGAAGACGACGTTTTAACGTATGCCATGTTTCCCGATATTGGTCGTACATTTTTAGAAGAAAGAGATCAAGGCAAACTAGTACCAGAAGCACTTGAGCCTGCAAATGTAGACAGTAATGGTCATAATGCTGCAACTGAATTCAATGTTACTATTCACGGCGAAACTTATCATATAGGTCTAACCGGTGCAGGTCATCGAACTCAGGATATGCGTCCTTATTATTTAAGCATTGACGGAGTGCCCGAAGAAATAATGGTGGAAACCTTAAGCGAACTTGATTTTAGCGATGCAGAAGGTAAAGAACGTAAAACCTCAGCTTCAGGAAAACGCCCTCGTGCAACCGAACCGGGACATGTCACCACATCTATGCCTGGTGTTATTGTTGAGGTCTTGGTAAATATTGGTGACGAGATTAAAGCCGGGGCACCGGTGTTGATTACCGAAGCAATGAAAATGGAAACTGAAATACAAGCTGCTATATCAGGAAAAGTTACAGCTATTCATGTTGTTAAAGGTGATAGCGTGACCCCGGATGAAACTTTAGTAGAAATTGAAGATTAGTTATCGTCCCGTCATTGCGCGCCCTGAGCATTGTTAAAAACAATGTGAGGAAGTACTCCTGGGGTGAGAAAGAGCTGAAAAATGTTTTTCAGCTCTGACGCGGCAATCTAATGGTTACATCTGAAACTGCATAAGATTGCCACGGTCACTTTGTTTCCTCGGCAACTGCTCCTGCGTTGCCCTACCTCCTGCGTCCATGCAGTCGTTGCAATGACTGCAATCTTCTTTGAGTCTTTATCGTAATTGTTTATAATCTTTCTATGAAACTCATTCTGGCCTCAACCTCTCCTTTTCGAAAAGCTATCTTAGATAAATTAGGTATCGATTTTGAAATCATGTCGCCTGAAACAGATGAAACAGCTTTAGATAACGAAACTCCACAACAACTTGTTGAACGTTTATCAATAGCCAAAGCAAAAGCGGTAGCGGATAAAAATGAAAATACATTGGTGGTTGGCTCTGATCAGGTCTCAGTTATCGATGGTGAAATTATTGGTAAACCGCATACCCATGAAAATGCCGTTAAACAATTACAAAATGCTTCGGGTAAAACGGTTACCTTTTATACCGGGCTTTGTTTGTATAACTCATCAACGAACAAATATCACTCCGAAGTCGTGCCTTTTAATGTTGTCTTTCGTACTCTTACTGAACAGCAAATAGAAAGCTACTTAAGAAAAGAAGAGCCTTATAATTGCGCAGGAAGTTTTAAATCTGAAGCATTAGGCATTGTTTTATTCGACAAGCTTGAAGGTGAAGACCCCAACACGCTGATGGGGTTACCTTTGATTCGTTTAGTTAAGATGTTAGAAAAAGAAAACTTTACTATTTTATAGTTTATCAAAGGTACCGGAGTCACTCTAATTCCAAGAATAGCTATCTATTATAATTAGCTCTTAGAATAAAGATTATACTTTAAACTTAGAGTGACTCCGGTACCAAGCCTTCTAAACCCTAAAATGAATGACTCACTGATATTGATGTGTAGTTATTTTGGTCTGCCGGTGTATTGAGATATTCGCCGTATAAAAGACTCAAACTCCATGAGTCCGATAAGTAATAGTCAAACACAGTATAAATATAATCACTATTCGAGTTATCTATAGCTGAAACACTTCTGTTCTTACCCGCCGATATCGAAAAAGATTCAAAATCTAAACCTGTTTCCATATTGTATGAGCGTTTCAATAAACCTGAAGAGAGTAATAATGTTTTTTCATTAAAGTATCGTGTACTTTGGAATGTTGCTAATTTACTTACATCACGTGAATAGGCATATGAATAAGCACTGCCACTTAAACGAAAATATTTACCTATGTACCAACCCGCTTTTAATCCTAACGCGGTACTGCTAACAAAAAGCTTTTTATTATTGAGTGTTGAAAGGCTGATGGTTCTTATTGCCGGTACAACTTCCAGAAAATAAGTATCTTGGGTAAATCTAACGGGAACACTTGTTGAAACGATACTGTATTGATCTTTTAAGCCTGAATACTCAATCATTCCGGTCACTTTCCAGTCTTCAGATACCTTCTTGGATAAGCCAAAATAGAGAAAGTTGTTATTTATGGTTTCTGCCCCAGCGGGTACGACACTTCTTCCAGCTCCAAACATGATTTGCTTTGTGCTATCGAGTGATAAATCCACAGCAACAGCGGTATTTTTGTTTCCTTGCTCATCAGAACCAATGTCGACACTAATTGATGAGCTATTTGAAGCTGCTACAGCATTTAAAACCGCAAGAAAATAGATCATCACACCAAAATTAATCTTCTTTAACACCTTACCTCCCTATATTGAATCGCGTATTACTCTACAAACGTATTAAAACCATTTTGGTTGACAAGATTAGCCTGTTCTTGACTCTTTTTTAAGTAAATATACGTTAAAACACAATAACCACATAAAATCACAAGGTATATTTTTAGTATTTTACCCTAAACATTTGCGCTATGACGCCGATATTATATTCAGTAACTGCAAATAAAGTCATTTATGAAATATAAAAGTACACCTACGAAACTCGAACTTGTATTACCTGAAGATAAACTGCTGGTATCAAAAACCGATCCAAAAGGCATTTTGACCTATGCTAATAATGCTTTTATCGATATTTCAGGATATACAGAGTCAGAATTATTAGGTCAACAACATAATATTATTCGTCATCCTGATATGCCTCACGTAATTTTCAGATTGTTGTGGGAAACATTAAAAAACAACCGTGAGTTTAATGGTTATATTAAAAACATGGCCAAAGATGGTAGTTACTATTGGGTGTTTGCAAATGTTACTCCGTCATTTTCCGCAGATAATGAGCTACTAGGCTATAATTCCGTTTGGCGTAAACCGGAACCGGATAAGTTGAATTACATACAAAATCTCTATCTTGAATTGTTAGAAATTGAGCAACAATCTTCAAGTAAAGATGGAATGGATGAAGCACAATTTAAACTTGATAGCGTGTTGAATGGAAGAGAAAAAGGATATGATGAATTTATCCTCACTATTTAAATCCAGAGCGGTAATCTTACGTCTCATTGTAATCATAGCCATACTTGGTTATGTGATGCTGACTTATGGCTTTGATTTAATATTTATAATTATTGCTTTGCTTGCTTCTTTTATAACTATAAAAGACCAGTTTCAATTAATTCAACACACAATCAGACACAAAGATGTCAACACGCTTGCTAAAAATCTGGCAAATGGAAACCTTGAATATCGGTTAATAAATATAGAAGGAAATGCTCTTTCTCAGGAAACCCTTAATAATTTAAATAATGCGATGGATCAAGTTGAAACGTTTGTACGAGAGGTAAGAACAAGTTCTAATGCTGCACAACAACTTATTTATTACAGGTGTACATTTACTCATGGCTTAAGGGGTGTTTTTTATTCCACCTTACATACAATAAATATCTCACTTCATATAATGGAACAAAGACATGTGCAACGACATGTTAGTAACTTATTTGCAGAGCTTAGTAGTTTAAAAACATCTCATTTACTGCAAAACCTTGAAATCAATCAAAATGATATTGCTATAGTAAATAACGAACTTACAACAGTTGAAGAAGCTACCAAGAATGCTGCGAACAGTGCTTTGGCCAGTAAATTATCGGTGAACAAAGTTATTGAAAACACTTCTCAAATTGTCTCTAATATATCTCAATTAAAAACCTCTTCAGTTGAGCTTGATAAAAGCAGTACTGAGATATCAGATATTATATCTTTTATTGCCAGCATTGCTGATCAAACGAATCTTCTTGCATTAAACGCGGCTATTGAAGCAGCTCGTGCGGGTGAACATGGGCGTGGTTTTGCTGTTGTAGCAGATGAAGTTCGTAACTTAGCAGATAACACAAAAAATGCTACAGCAAAAATTACGAGTATCATTGCTCGAGTTGTTGATGCTAGTAATAATATATTAGCTAAATCAGCTCGCATTGAAGAATACAGTAGTGTTTCACATCAACTTGTTACGGAGTTTGATCAAAACTTTAGTGAATTTTCAGACGTTGCACAGCGCACATCAGAATCAATCGCACATTCACGCATGATTAGCACTTTAACACTCGCAAAGATTGAACATATTATATACATGCAACGTGCCTATCGTGCTATTGAAGTAGGTGCTGATTCAGAAGAAGCACGTAGTGTTGCAGTAGAAGAAACAGATTCGAGTTTTGGACAATGGTTAATATCTGCTGACGGTGGTCAAACATATAGTCATTTACCCAGCTTTGCTCAAATAAGCACACCAAATAGTGCTATTCATTTATATGTAACTGTAATGACAAACATGCTTAAAGGTGACTGGGAACATAACCAGGAGCTGCAAGAACAATTATTATTAAATATGCAGTGTGCAGAAACGGCCAGTGTTACTCTTCTTGAATTATTAAGCAAACTTGTTGATGAGAAAAAACGTTTTGAAAGCACCGATGAAGATGCGAGCGGTGAAATAGATTTGTTTTAGATAACCACTAAATATTTAATATAAAAAAGGGAGCAATAATTGCTCCCTTTTTATTTTATTGTAAATTAAAACTACGTTCAAAAATACTTGCCATTGCAACACCTAAACGATC
>JAUVGM010000119.1 GCA_030593785.1 Gammaproteobacteria bacterium
GTGCCAAAGATATGGATGGTACTCAACTAAATCATAACCTATACAAATAATGACATCGGCCTTACTAAAACCACAGCTAACATAATCATTCGCTTGCAAGCCTGCACTTCCCAATGCCATTTCATGTTTAAAGGGAATAACGCCTTTTGCCATAAATGTATTCGCAACGGGAATACGTAATTCTTCAGCAAAACTATCGAGTTGTTTCCAGGCTTTGTTACGTACAACACCATTACCCGCAAGAATAATTGGATTTTTAGCATTCGATATAATTTCGGCGGCACGATCAACTCGTTCACCCGGGGGTTCCGGAGAATGCGCATGTTTTACCGGTAATGGTTCATCCTCAACTTCCATCTCAGCAATATTTTCCGGGAACTCAATAAAGCAGGCGCCGGTTTTTTCCGTTTGCGCAACTTTAAAGGCCTTACGCACCACTTCAGCAATAATATCAGGAGTTAATAAACGCGAGGAGTATTTGGTAATGGGCTGGAACATAAGCTCCAAATCTAAAACCTGGTGAGATTCTTTATGCAGGCGATGGGTACTGGCCTGACCCGCAATAGCAATAACCGGAGCATGATCCATATTGGCATCCGCTACACCGGTTATAAGATTGGTAGCACCCGGGCCCAGAGTTGCCATACATACGCCAGCTCTACCGGTTAGCCGTCCATAGACATCGGCCATAAAAGCAGCGCCTTGTTCATGTCGCACGGTGATAAATTTAATCGATGAATCGAGTAAAGCATCCATCATATCCAGATTTTCTTCACCTGGAATGCCGAAGATGTATTCGACACCTTCATTTTCTAAACACTTTACAAATAATTCTGCCGCTTTCATCAATATTTCCTTTGCCTACTAAATCTATCGGCTTTACTTACTTAAACTTTAAATCACATTAAAAATGCTTAAATCAGAATGCTATTTTTTTGATTCTTTTTCGATTAAAAAATCGACGATTTTAAGCATCCCTTTATGACCGCCACCCATTGGTCCATCCGTCCGATATTTCCCATTTACAATGATCGTTGGCACACCTTCTGCCTGATAACGCTTAGATAAAACAGCCGCTCTATTTACCTTGGTATTTACTGCAAAAGAAAAAAATGTATTATTAAAATCTTCAGATGAAACACCGAATCGAGCAAAAAAAGCTTCAATTGATTTTTGATTATTTAAACGCTTTTTATTTTTATGTATTTCAACAAAAAACGCTTCATGAAAATCTAATTTACCGTCATCAAAAAGCCCCAATGACTTAGCCGTATAAAAAGCTCGTGCATGTAAGCCCCAAGCTAAACTAAATACAGCAGGAATACGATAAAACACCACGTTATCTGGTTTCTTTGCTAACCAATCTTTCATATGTGGCTCTAACTGATAGCAATGGGGGCAGCCATACCAGAATAACTCTATCACCTCGACTTTTTTTGTCGTAATCGTGGGCTGGGCTGGCAAAACAAGCTTATACTCAATACCTTCATCGATAGAAGCTGTGGCTACATTACTTATTAGTGTCGTTAGTAAAATAGCTATAAATAATTTAAATTTCATTTTTATTAATTTCCTTTACAATATTCTTTAAATTTCAGGGTATTCAATCTCAGGTATAATCGCAAGCTGCCGATAACATTACCCACAATCAGACATTAAACAGACTTGAAATTTGACCTTATAGACAATCAGGAGTTCCGCCATGCCACATCAACGCAGTACTGAACAATTCGAACTTAATGATGTGCTTTGCCAGAATAAATTCTGTGAATCCCTCACCATCAGGGAAGTGAATACCTTTCTCGAATTTACCGAGGCCGTATCATATGGAAAAGGCGATATTATTGCTGATTTTGGTGAAATTGGTGATGCTCTCTTCTTCGTTATTGAAGGTGTAACGGGTCTTTTTCATGATAATCAGGGCAAAGAAGTCGAAATTGGCGAATTAGAAGCAGGTGAGCTTATGGGCTCCATGTCCTTTTTTGACAATCAACCGCGGTCTGCCCGAATTCGCGCTATGAGTAAAAATACCCGCTTATTACGCATCTCAAAAGTGATGTATAACCGCTTACGCGTCGAACACCCTTATATCTCTGTGTTGTTACTCGAGCAAGCGATTATGAGCCTTGATCACCTGTTCCGCGGTGTCAGCATGGATATCGCAAGCTTCAACCAATATATGTATGGTGGAATTATGCGCTAACCTCATTATCTTATAAATACGCAAAAAAAAGCCCTACTCATTTAAATGAGCAGGGCTTTTTTATATTCTCAATTTGAGCTTTAGTTATAGCTCGCCGTAGGAGTGTAATCCGGCAAGGAACATATTCACGCCAAGGAAAGCAAATAAGGTCACAAATAAGCCAATGACTGCCCACCACGCTAATGGTGTGCCACGTAAACCTTTCATTAATCGCATATGTAACCACGCAGCGTAGTTTAACCAGACTATCAAAGCCCATGTTTCTTTGGGATCCCACGACCAATAACCACCCCAGGCTTCGGCTGCCCACATGGCACCCAATACGGTTGCAATGGTAAAGAAGGCAAAACCTAATGCAATGGATTTGTGCATGATGTCATCCATCATATCGAGTGAGGGTAAGCGACTCGCAACCAATCCATCTGGATTTCTTTTTAGTGCAGCATCTTTAATGATATACGCTACACCGATCATTGCGGCCAGGGCAAATCCACCATAACCAACAAAGTTCGCCGGCACATGAATCTTCATCCAGTAACTTTGTAAAGCAGGTACTAAAGGTTTAATTTCAGAGGCGTCTTTTTCAAAGTGATACCACAATAAAAAAGCAACCGCAGCAGTAATCACTAATAAGACAAAAGCACCTAACGAACGTGTCTCGTACAATTTTTCATAATAGAGGTAAATGAGAGCGGTAATAATCGCGAACAATATAAAAACTTCGTACAAATTACTTACCGGAATATGGCCAATATCAATACCATGTAAATAAGTTTCACGCCAGCGCACCAGTAAACCAATAAAGCCCATGGCGGTGGCTGACCAGGTCATGGCGGTGGCTACTTTTCCAGTGAACGCATTACCAGAAAATAATTCAATAAAATAAGCAACCGTTGCCATTACAAATAAAGCACTCATCCACATGATTGCAGACTGTGCAGAGAACAAAAATTTCAAAAAGAAATTATTTTCAGCTGAGGCTAAATCCGTACCATATAAATTAATTGCAAACAGGCTAATCAGGGCAACGTAAAACATTAATGCGCGAGCCGGTTTCCATATCCAGCCGACCGCAATAAGAGAAATCGCGGTGCCAAATAAAATCCCGACTTCATAAGCATCCATAAGATTAGAATATTTTTGAAATGCATAAATACTACCGACAACCAGAAGTACAGCAAAAAACCAGTCAAACAAATTTAACTGTTTAATAAACGATGGTTGTATTTCACTTCTCATAAACTCATTGGGTACTGACATTTATATCACCTTACTTTATTCGTGCTGTATGCCTGGTTTTATCTTAATATTAATTAAGATGTAAATTCTTCAACTTTAGCTGCTAACTTTTTAAATTCTTCAGCAAAATCACGCTGGTTTCTATTTCCTGATCCGGCAAAAATAATATTTAATTTTTCACCTTCCAATTTTAATATAAGCCATACACGCTGGTATGAAATATAAAACATCATAAAGATGCCAACAATTAACATTAAGCAACCCAGATAAAAAATATTTTGTCCCGGGTGTAGGGTTATTTGGATACCCGAAGATTCACGATGTTTAAATTCAGCCAGCTGAAAATAGACAGGTGAACCATATGCTCCAATACCTGCAAGTGCAGTAATAGCATCTTCAAAGAAAAAACTGTCTTCAGCACTTACACCCTTTTTGGTATTTAATCCTTCCTCTTTTAACATATCAAGATAAGTGTTTTGTAATAGATTATGCAAAATTTTAACATAAGCTTGCGCAACATTAACCTGTTGGTCTTTAGGGACTTTCTTTTTAATGTCTTCATCAATTGCAGCATATCCCCCCTGGTTAAACAGGGTTAATAATCTCATCATTGATGTCACTACATCGGCTTGCAACTTTTCATCAATTTTATTCGCATCACTCATTGCCGCTTTAACACTTGCTTCTGCAATACGCTTAACTTTTGCCTGATCATATAATAAAGCATGAAATGCCATAAAACGATTTAAGCTATCATCCTTGTCTGCGGGTATATGCAAATAACGGAAAGGTTCGGCTACAGAACTACGCATGCCTGTAAGGAAAAAACGACGTTCATTTTGAGTTACCGGTAACATGTAGTTGTGGTATTCATTTGCGACACCGCTTGCATCACGCATTTTAAATGTAAAACTTGGACCAAAGTTTTTAAAACGTTTACCTGTTACAGCTTTTTCTTCTTTTGAATTTGGAAAAATATTGAACATCTTGAAGTCATCAATTTCAAGCGTATATTTTCCTGCTAACGTATTTAAGCTACGCTTTTTATTCACTGAAACATTTACTTCAAGTGTTTGAATTTTTTTACTGAAGAAAGGCCATGCCAGTAAGGAAAGGTTAGAGCCGCCATCACCAAAACTCGCCTGGTATAACGCATAACCACGATAGATAAGAGGATGGTTTACCGAAATTGTTTGTTCTAATGGTTTTTCAAGCCGATCATCATGAATAACAAGATCGCTTTCAAATGATTTTGGCATACCGGATGCGTAATGTTTGATACGAAAATCCTTTAACTCAATAGCAAAAGGAAGTTCTTGAACCAAATAGCCATCACGTATATTTAAAAATACAAGGTTGCTTGATGACCCCTCTGGTAATGAAATTGATCCACGAAAAGAAATAGAATCCCCGGGCTTTAGTCGAGCTGTATCAGGCACCTCATCTGCTCTAATATCTCGTGTTTCTGGAATAATTCGACCAGTCCATTCTTTAATTGTTAAACCAAAACTCCCATCAAGATATGCACCGATACAAATAATAATAATACCAACATGAGTAAAAATATAACCTGAACGATTCCAGGCACCCTTCATACCTGCAATAACTTTGTGATCTTCATGCTCTTTAACGCGAACTCGAAAACCTTTAAGTTTTAGATAGTATTGCAGGTTTTTTTCTACTTCTTCTAAATTTTTAGAAGTTGTCCATGACTGGCTGTTACTCATTAAACGTAATGATTTCTCTTTTACGTTTAAACGAAACTGCTTCATATCACGCAACATAACAGGTGCATTTCGATAAACACAAACACTGGTACTTAACACCAAAAAGATTAATAAAATAAGGAACCAAATAGCGCCATAAACATTGTATAAACCAATAGCGAGAAAAACTTCATGCCAGAAAGGGCCAAACTTTATAATATAATCATTATAAGGCTGATTTTGCTGTAACACTGTTCCAATAATAGATGCAAAAATAATAGCAACAAATATTGTTATCGCCAGATTCATTGAGCCAAAAAACTCAAGAAGAATGTTTAAGCGGGAATGTTTTTTATTTACTTTATTCACAGGATTATTCTTACAACTTTATATTTAAAACTTATAAAAGAGCGAACATAAAAAAGGGCGGTAATTAACCGCCCCTTTTTATTACTTACTCATTCCAAATTAACTCATTGAGAGTTAAAAATAAAACGACTTAATGCAAACCAGAAATATATGAAGCAACAGCTTTAATTTCTTTGTCACTCATTTTTTCTGCAATGTTACGCATCATACTGTTCATATCGTTACTACGTGCGCCAGAACGAAAATCTTTCATTGCTTTTTCAACATAAGGAGCATGCTGGCCGCTTAAGCCAGGAAACTTAGCTGCTGGATTACCAGCACCGGTAGGTCCATGACATGCAATACACGCAGCGATACCTTTCTTTTTGTTACCACCACGATAAAGTTTTGCACCTGCTGACGCTAATTTTTCATCTGCTGCACCTTGTGAGCCAGTTTGCTTCGCAAAATATGCACTAAGATCAGCTATATCTTGCTCACTTAAGCCTGTTGCCTGTGAACTCATCAAAGGGTCACTACGTTTTTTGCCTTTAAAATCAGCTAATTGCTTAGCGATGTATGATGCATGCTGACCAGCAAGCTTAGGCCACGTTGGATTAGCACTATTACCATCAGCACCATGACAACCTGCGCAAACACCCGATTTAGCTTTACCCGCTTTTGCATTACCTTCAGCTGCTGCACTAACACCTGTTGATATAACTGTCATAGACAGAGCAATAACAGTAATTAAAGTTTTATAAATCATAAAATATTAACTGCCTTTAAAATTATTTAGATTCTTTAACCATATAGTCAACAACAGCTTTAACTTGTGCGTCTGTTAAATCCATGCGTCCACCTTTAGCAGGCATGCCTTTAGCTGTACCTTTAAGTGCACTGGTATATAAAGCATCCATACCTTTTGCGATACGTGCTTTCCACACTGCTTTATCGCCTACTTTCGGGCCAGGAGCACCAAATGCGTGACAAGCTGCACATGCTGTACGGTAAGTTTTGATATCAGCTTGTGCTGAAGACATCATGCCAAATAAAGCTATTGTTGCGATTGAAACTGAAACTAATTTTTTCACTTTAAAACTCCTAGTCTTAATTCAAAATTTTTATATTTAATTCTGTACACATGTTCTGTTTATGACATGCTAAAATGACTTTCATTCAAAAATCATCTGAAATATTGAGTCACATTATATACGCAATCTGCAAGACTGCGCCTAAATTCTGATTATTATACCCCAGAGCAAACTTATCTCATAACCGGTAACGAAAAGTTGACTAAATCAAAAAACAATCCAGCACGCTATAATATCGCCCAATTCGACAAAAGTGTGCCAAAACCAGAGCAAGCACCCGATGATATTGGCCGCGAAGTGGCTTTTGCAGGGCGCTCTAATGCGGGCAAATCCAGTGCGCTAAATCGTATCACTTGCCAGAAATCACTCGCACGCATCAGTAAAACACCCGGTCGCACCCAACATTTGGTCTTTTTCCGACTGGATGATGAACGCCGCCTTGTTGATTTACCCGGTTATGGCTTCGCCAAAGTACCCGACAGA
>JAUVGM010000278.1 GCA_030593785.1 Gammaproteobacteria bacterium
TACCCGGAAGGATCGACGAAAAATTAAAAGGCAAACTGTTAAAGCTCAAAACAGAAAAAGATCCTGAGTTTTGGGTGGCATGGAACAATTTTTACGTCATAACCCGCTATAATCATAGTGCGCTTTATTCAATGGCAGTATTCCAACTTAGCCAGAAAATAAAACAAGGTTATTTAAAATTATAATCATTTCAATCTCAGGCTATTAAGATGTTAAAAAGGTTCAATAAGACAGCGTCTATTATTTTATTCTCTGCTTTATTATTACAGGCCTGCTCATCGTCATCTCGCTACAAAATAAATCAGGATCACGGCCCTTCTAATCCTGTCGATGTTACTGACGTAGGCAATGCAGTACCAAAAGTTGAACCTCGCAGTAAATATGGCAACCCAAAAAATTATAAAGTTCTGGGCAAATGGTATAGCGTTCGACAAAGTAGCAAAGGGTACTCAAAAAAGGGCATCGCTTCCTGGTATGGCAAAAAATTTCATGGTCATCGCACCTCCAGTGGTGAAACCTATAATATGTATGCCATGACGGCAGCACACAAAACCTTGCCACTACCTACCTATGTACGTGTCACACATCTTGAAAATGGCAAAAGTGTCATTGTGAAGGTCAATGATCGTGGCCCTTTTCATGAAAACCGAATTATTGATTTATCCTATTCGGCCGCAAAAAAGCTGGGCGTCACTGCTAAAGGTACAGGGGTCGTCGAGGTCGTCGCTATCGATCCTGAAACCTACAAAAAACATGAACCCTATCAACCTGACGTTAAACGTCCATCAGCATTATCTACATATCCGGCTAAAAGTAATTACAAACTCTACCTTCAGGTAGGTGCTTTCGTCAGCCAGCAAAATGCCAATAAACTTCACAAACGTTTAAGCCGTATGTTTAAACAACAACAAATCCATTCTGATTTTGCATCAGAAAAAAATGTTTATCGTGTCCGCATTGGACCTCTCGCCAGTGTTGCAATAGCAGATAAACTCTCAGTTTATTTGAACAATAAAGGCATTCCAACCGCTCAAATTATTATTGATTAACATTATAAAATTATTAACTCAATTCCTCCTTTTATGACCAATTACTAGGTTTACAGTCACATAAGCGGTAAAATGTCAGCCATATTTTATCGTTTTCAGGAAAAGTTATGCGCAACACTTTAGTTATTTTTGTTTTTTTATTCTCATATTTAACAGCGGCTACTGCAGCTCCTTCTCTTATTCCTGCACCTCCTCGTGTTAATGCCAAGGCTTACCTGTTAATTGATCACAACAGCGGTCATATTCTTGCCGAGAAAAATGCTGACAAACGTATCGAACCAGCCAGTTTAACCAAACTCATGACAGCTTACGTTGTCCTGTTTGAAATCGAACGCGGTGGTATTAGTCTTGAAGACGAAGTAAAAATCAGTAAAAAAGCCTGGCGTATGCGTGGCTCACGTATGTTTATTGAAGTAGATACCTACGTCTCTATTGAAAAATTATTAAAAGGTTTAATAATTCAATCTGGGAACGATGCCGCAGTTGCTCTGGCAGAACATACTGCCGGTAATGAAGCTTCTTTTGTTGAACTCATGAACCAACATGCTGAGCGCTTAAACCTGATCTCAACTCATTTTAATAACAGCACCGGCTGGCCTGACGACAATCATTATACTACTGCTCGTGACCTGGCAAAATTAAGTCAGGCAATTATTAAGGATTTTCCAAAACATTATGCCTGGTACAAAATTAAACATTATACCTATAACAAAATACCTCAAGATAACCGCAATAGATTGTTATGGCTGGATGACCGCGTCGATGGTCTTAAAACAGGGCATACTGAAGCAGCTGGTTATTGCCTGATTGCATCAGCTAAAGAAAATGAAATGCGATTAATCTCCATTGTAACCGGCACAAGTAAAGATGATGCGCGTATTGCAGCAAGTCGAAAATTATTAAATTACGGCTTTCGTTTTTTCGAAACTAATTTAATACATTCTGCTAATACAGAAATAACCAATATGCGTGTCTGGAAAGGTGAAGAAGAACAACTCTCTCTTGGGATTACTAAAAATTTATATATTACAACGCCTAAAGGCTTACTTAGAAAACTAAAAAATAATATTAAAGTAGAAGCAATGATCGAAGCGCCCATTGCTCAAGGTCAAAGTTATGGTCAACTTAATATCATGTTAGGTAACAAAAAACTTGCAACCCAGGAGCTGGTAGCATTATCTTCTATAAAAGAAGGTGGTTTGTGGCGTAAACTTACTGACAATATTCAATTGCTGTTTCAATAAATTTTTATAAGGTACCGGAGTCACTCTAATTTAGGGCTCACTCGTTTATTACAAGTATAGTATTATCGAAAATATACGACTCCATTTAAAAGTGACTCCGGTACCTTTACATAATCGCTAAAATTTTAAACATAGGTTTATCTATATATGTCATCTCAACTTGTATATCTTAATGGTGAATATTTACCACTTGATGAAGCCAAGGTCTCCGTTTTAGATCGGGGGTTTATTTTTGGTGATGGTGTTTATGAAGTCATTCCTGCATATGGTGCTAAGGCACTGCGTTTCGAACACCACATGCAGCGATTACAAGATAGTCTTGACGCTGTTCGTATTTCAAACCCATTATCAAATTCGCAATGGCAGGAAATTATAAACAAACTGATTACTGAAACGGGATCACAAGATCAATACATTTATTTACATATAACGCGAGGCGTTGCTTCCCGAGATCATCGTTTCCCGGATGATGTGAAACCTACCGTATTTGTCATGAATAATCTTTTACATGCTGTTGACCCGAAGTTGTTAAAAAATGGAATCGCAGCAGTCACATTAGATGATATCCGCTGGCAATATTGCAATATAAAAGCAATTGCATTGTTACCTAATATTTTATTACGCCAGCAAGCCGTTGATAAAGGCGCCATGGAAGCGATTTTAATTCGTGATGGCAACATGACAGAAGGTGCAGCAAGTAATGTATTTATTGTTAGCAAAGGGATAATTAAAACACCAGCAAAAGGTAAAAAATTATTACCGGGAATTACTCGTGATCTCGTCGTTGAATTAGCAAAGTCGCACAACATGCCAATTGAAGAAACACCCATTAGCGAAAAAGAGTTTCTTGCCGCAGATGAAATCTGGTTAACCAGCTCCACCAAAGAAATCCTGCCTGTTACGAAAATCAATGAACAACAAGTTGGAAATGGTAAACCTGGCGAGATATGGCGGGATATGTATCAAAAATACCAGGATTACAAAGAAACGCTACGAGCCTGATTAATCACTAAAGACTTTTATTTAAGCACTTGCACCTGATAAATTTGGACCTATATTAAACAGCATGACTGACGAATCTGATGAACTTTTTAATTTCCCTTGTGACTTCCCAATTAAAATTATGGGACGCTGTGACTGTGATCTGGAAATACTCGTTGTCGAAGTGATTAATCGTCACGTTTCTGATTTATCGGAGAATGCCGTAACCACTCGCCCTAGCGGAAAAGGTAACTTCATCTCAGTCACCGTTACCGTTAAAGCAACCAGCCGTGAACAATTAGATAATATTTATCGTGAACTTACCGCGCGTGAAGAAGTTTTGATGGCATTGTAATTTAAAATTCTTCAATGTAGGTTGCTTCAAGGAGCACTGTAGAACCGCTACGCGTTTCATTCAGTACTTCTTCGCTAGCGCTCAGGTCGCGCGCGACGGAACC
>JAUVGM010000045.1 GCA_030593785.1 Gammaproteobacteria bacterium
CCGGGGCCAAGAATCACATTTTGAAAAAGTTAATTCAAAGGGCTGACTTATAATTTTTTCAGCCTGCTCTTCAAGACAAGACTGAGTCACTGCATCTGATGAACCAAAATAGGCCAATGTAATATGCCAGTTTTTTTTATTCAGGATTCTTCCCTGGCAATTGAGAAAGTTTTGTATCGCATGCTGCTGGATATTCTGAACAACCTCTTCATCCAGCCATAACGCAAAAAAGAGACGTTTACTTATTGATGATGTAGCTGAATCTTCTTCTTTATCACTCACTTCCTTTAACCGATAATTTTTTTAAGAATCTTGAGCTGTTCTGATAAAACGTATTCTACTGATTGATATCTAACGGATTCACGATCGCCTTCAAATACTTGCTTCTCTGATGTGAATACTTTTAGGTTGTTATTTTCCTTTACTGCCCAGCTAAACCAAACCAGTCCTACAGGTTTATCTTCTGAACCACCACCCGGCCCCGCAATACCACTAATCGACAAACTAAAATCGGCATGACTATTTTGTAAAGCACCTTCTGCCATTGCAGCCACCGTCTCCTGACTAACAGCACCATAGCTTTCCAAGGTTGATTCTTTCACACTCAACATTTCATGTTTAGCCTGATTTGAATAAGTGACAAAACCTCGTTCAAACCAGTCTGAACTACCGGCTAAGTCTGTTAATACTTTAGCAACCCAGCCTCCCGTGCACGATTCTGCCACGGTAAGCTTTTTATTCGCTTTAATTAACGACGTCGCTATTTTATTTACTATTATTGTTAGTTTTTCATCCGACATATATTTTTGTATTCTGAATAGTGGAATTATTAGTATCTATATACTAAAACATAACTACTATTTTATATTAAATATCGCTAAACAGGGAATTCGATGTGGATGTACGAATTACACCTTATTCAACCCAATCAACATTGGTTGCACCGAGAAAGACAAATGCTAAAACAAGTTCATATTTTAGCCGTGACCGAACACAATTCGAGATCTCAAAACGTACTAGCCCAAGCATTCAGGCTAAAAAATCCCGCTCCATAAACAATAACAGTATTCTTATTTTATCGAAAAAGAATACCAGTAGACCGCAATTCTCTATAAGAATTACCTCAAGTGTGGTTCAACCAGCTGCAGTGTCTGATAAAAAGGGGGGTATTGCTTTATCAGCAAATAGAAAGGAATAAATTATTTTCAAATCAATCCGAACTGGTTAATCGATTCAACTATAGAGTTTAAGAGTTACTCCTCGTCATCGTAAATTTCTTTAATAACCGCGCCAATCTCATAACCATCTTCATGGCGCTGCTTAATAACACGGACGACTTTAACATTTGCATGTAAAGCAGGTGTTAAAATATTTTTAGGTTTTATATTTATTTCGAGTACACAGTTTTTTTCCAGTTCATCATCACTAATAAACATCATGCCGCGTCCACTCAGATTGGCAACCTTACCAACCGACTCTTCTTCACTTGAATCCAGTGTTTTATATGTAATATCGCAGTCAATATCAATACGAATAAAATCACGCTTTTCATCATATTCCCGCGTCATCAACGCCCCCTTCAAAGAATATTTTTAAACTACCTTAACTTTATGGGATGATCTCCCTTCCTGCAAGTTTTAGACACTTTTTTCAGCCACCATCACTCTTTCCATCAACAACTTAATCTCTTAACACTTAATGTCCGGGTATATGATGCCATGGCGTGAATGCAGTATACTGAGCGCACAATGGCTAAAACGATAGAACAACAAACCCTCACCCCGATGATGCAACAATATTTGCGCATCAAAGCCGAGCATCCGGATATTCTGCTTTTCTATCGCATGGGTGATTTTTATGAATTATTTTTTGATGATGCGCGCGAAGCGGCCAAATTACTGGATATCACGTTAACGGCTCGTGGCTCCGCTAATGGTAATCCCATTCCAATGGCGGGGGTGCCGTATCATGCAGCGGATAATTACCTCGCACGTTTACTGCGCAAAGGCATGTCCGTTGCCATTTGTGAGCAAATTGGCGATCCTGCCACATCTAAAGGCCCGGTTGAACGCAAAGTAATGCGTATCGTCACGCCCGGTACTGTGACAGATGAAGCCTTACTAGATCAAAGCAAAGAGAATTTAGTTGTTGCTCTTTCGTTAGATACTAATGGTGGTTCACAATTTGGCATAGCCATGCTTGATATGAGCAGTGGCCGTTTTACAGTTTTACAAGCTGAAGGTGAAGAAGCTTTAACCAGTGAATTACAACGTTTACGCCCTGCTGAACTTCTTATTAGTGAAGAGGTTGATGCCAGCCCCTATCAACATCGTGTAAGTAGTATTAAACAACGTGCGCCCTGGCATTTTGATAGCATCACAGCCGAACGAGAACTCTGTGATCAATTTGCAACCAAAGACCTCGCGGGCTTTGGCTGTGCAGATTTACCGTTAGCCATTTCTGCTGCAGGTTGTTTACTTGCTTATGTTAAAGAAACACAGCGTTCGGCATTGCCGCACATTCAAGCGTTGCATACCGAATCACGAGAAGACTGCTTAATTCTTGATGCCTCAACACGATATAATCTTGAGCTAACAGAAAGCATATCCGGTCATCAACAAAACACGCTTAGTGCGATTCTTGATCACACCGCTACCCCAATGGGTAGCCGATTATTATATCGATGGATTCACCGTCCCTTACGAGATCATAAAGTTCTAAACCAACGTCAGGAATCCATTGAATCGATTTTAAAATCACAAGCTTATGTTGAACTGCATGAAATACTACGCGGCATTGGTGACATAGAACGTATCTTAACGCGTATAGCACTTAAGTCTGCCCGTCCACGTGATCTTGCTCAATTAGGAAATGCCTTAGCGCAACTCCCTGCGTTACAAAAAAGTTTAGCCTCTCATAAAAGTGCACATATAAAACACTTAAGCCTGCAAATTGGTAAGCATCCAAAAATACTCTCGTTATTAAAGAAAGCGATTATCGAAACACCACCCCTGTTAATTCGAGATGGCGGTGTGATTGCACCAGGTTATGACAAAGAACTCGATGAACTACGTAGCTTGCAGGAAAATGCCGGTGAGTTTCTTGCCAGGTTAGAAGCTAAAGAAAGAAAAGAAACAGGCATTAATGCACTCAAAGTTGGTTATAACCGTGTGCATGGATATTATATTGAAATTAGCCGACTCCATTCTGATGTTGTGCCGGAACATTACCAACGCCGCCAAACATTAAAAGCGGCTGAACGTTTTATTACTCCAGAATTAAAAGCACTTGAAGATAAAGTGCTCAGTGCAAATGAACGTGCTTTAGCGCGTGAGAAAAGTTTGTATAACAAGTTACTTGATAAGCTTGGCCTGTCACTCATTACTTTGCAAAACTGTTCACAAGGTTTATCTGAATTGGATGTCTTACATAATCTGGCTGAGCGTGCTGATTTATTAAATTATGTTCGTCCTAAGTTAGTGAATAAAACAGGCATTAAAATTAATAATGGTCGTCATGCGGTTATTGAACAAGTGCAAGACAGTCCCTTTACTCCAAATGATATTTCACTTTCATCAAAGCAACATATGCATTTAATTACCGGTCCGAATATGGGCGGTAAATCTACCTACATGCGACAGACTGCGTTAATAGTATTAATGGCGCATATTGGCTGTTTTGTTCCTGCTGATAGTGCAGAAATCGGTATTGTTGATCGTATCTTTACCCGCATTGGTGCATCGGATGATCTTGCCAGTGGCCGTTCTACCTTTATGGTTGAAATGACAGAAACAGCAAATATTTTACATAACGCAACTGAAAACAGTTTAGTACTCATGGATGAAATTGGCCGTGGCACAAGCACTTACGATGGCTTATCACTAGCCTGGGCTTGTGCTGAGCACTTAGCCTTAAAGGTAAAAGCGCTTACTTTATTTGCCACACATTACTTTGAACTAACAACGCTGGTCGATGAGTTAACGGGTTGTGAAAATGTTCATCTTGATGCGGTTGAGCATGGGGAAACTTTGGTCTTTTTACACAAAGTTAAGCCCGGCACAGTAAATAAGAGTTATGGCTTACAGGTGGCAACACTTGCTGGTGTGCCTCGTGAGGTGATTGAGCGTGCAAAAGACAAACTTCAACAACTGGAGCAGGATTCGACTACTAAACCAGAAAATACCACTATAAATCCACCCTCTAAAACAAACGATCGAATAAGAGAAAGTCAGCATAAGAAAATAGACGCTTTTATTAACAAAATGCAGCCCGATGAGCTCTCTCCGCGTGATGCCTTAGACCTAATCTACCAGCTGAAAAAACTTTTGTAAGTCGAAATTAATCGCATTTTGTTTTATCATAGCGGCCTGTATTTACCGCTATTTTATATTTAGGAGCCAGAAAATGACCTACGTAGTAACCGAGGATTGTATTAAATGTCTGCACACTGACTGTGTAGAAGTATGTCCTGTTGATTGTTTTCACATTGGTCCTAATTTCATGGTTATTGATCCAGATGAATGTATTGATTGCACGCTATGTGAACCAGAATGTCCGATAGACGCCATATTTGCAGAAGATGAATTACCCGATGGCATGGAGATTTACATTAAGCTCAATGAAGAACTTTCTCGAGAATGGCCTGTTATCACTGAAATGATAGATGCCCCGGCCGATGCTGCTGAATGGGCGGGTAAGCCAGATAAACTCAAACTTCTTGAACGTTAATAGCTGAATTAAATTACTCTATAATTTTATGGCGCGAGACAAGATTACTCTCATTCCCTATGGCGACGATCCTCTCGCCTTGCTCGCACAACATATACTCGACGACTACAGCGAACAACTGCCTGACTTAACTCAAGCAGTTGTTCTCTTATCTGAAGCGCATGCCGCAAAACGTTTACGCACGTTGCTACTGCAACAAGCTGAACAACGTGGTTATCAGGCGATATTATGTCCACAAATTTCAAATGTTCGTGACTGGGCTAAACGTCAGTTTAATAAATACCAAACGGAACCACACGCTATCTGTGGTCAGCATCAACGTGAACTTATTTTATTTGATGCCTTAACTCAACACAGAACATTACTCGGTAGTGGCAGCCCATGGCATTTAACCGATGACTTGCTCAAATTATTTGATCAACTCACCTCAAACCAAAAACAGTTACCAGAAAGTTACGATAGTTTTGAAAAAGAAATTGCTGATGCTTATGGAATTTCTGCTGATGATTTCCCCGCGCTAAGTCATGAAGCAACATTGGTGCATACCTTGTGGAATGCATGGCATACACAACTCAATGCCGAAACAGTATTTGACAGTGAAACAGCTTATTTACTCGGCCTTAATGCTGATATTGAGAACAACACAAACGTTCTGTATATCGCAGGTTATCACCAGTTTTCTATTGCCGAACAAAGCTGGTTAAAACAACTCATTAACAAACAACGTTGTCAGTTATACCTGCATGGTCAGCAAAGACAACTTGAGATGAATTCAGATTCTTCTGAGTATCATCCTGACACTCCCATCACAAAATTATTAAACGTTTTTGATATAGAAACGAATAATAAAACAAGTAGTCACTATGCAAAATTTATAAATAATTGTTATCAGTATGAAAACACTCCCTTTTTAAAAAGGGCCGAAAAACTTTCGGAAATTCCTTCGAGTGAAATCAGTGAGCGACTTAAACTTTTATTTTGTAAAGGTCATGAAGAACAAGCCCACGCAGTTGAATTACAAGTAAGACGCTGGATATTAGCAGGCAAAACAAATATTGGTATTGTTACCGAAAACAGACGATTGGCACGACGAGTACGCGCCTTATTAGAACGAGCGGATGTACCACTGCAAGATTTAGCCGGTTGGGCATTATCAACCACCCGTGCTGGTGCAGTATTAGAACGATGGCTTGAATGCATAGAAGAAGATTTTTCTCACTTACCGTTACTCGACTTATTAAAGTCACCCTTTATTTTTTCTGATTTAGATTCACAACAAGTCAAACATGCCGCTTATCGACTTGAGCATGACATTATTCGCCATGAAAATGTTGCACGTAATTTGCAACGTTACAAAAAAACAATTGATTTAAGAGCAGACAAATTACAATGGTCATCTGAAATTAGCACTACATTAATTTACATATTAGAGTCTTTTGAATCTGCAAATAAATTACTAAAACCTTTACTAAAAGGTTCACACCAAGCCAGCCAATATATTGAAGCACTTTCTTCAAGCTTTGAACTTCTCGGCATGACAAAGTTATTACAAGATGATTCGGCAGGTGTGCGGGTTATCGAATTGCTGGAAACACTAAAACACAGCGCGCAGCAATATAACTTAAAATTCAATTGGTCGGACTTTCGTACCTGGCTGGGTCGCGGCCTTGAAAAATTTGTTTTCACGCCAGAGAAGTCTGCCAGCCCTGTTGTATTGATGGGCTTAGGTCAAAGTCGGCTTCAACAGTTTGATGCCTTAATTATCGCCAGTGCAGAACACGAACATTTACCGGGCAAAACAAACCTGACACCTTTCTTTAATAATGCAGTACGACAACAATTAAATTTAAGTACAACACATGAGTTGTTAACTGATCGTTTCCATCATTTTCGCCGTTTGCTCGAAGCAGCACCTGAAGTTTTAATTACCGCAAATGATGAAGAAAATGGTGAAGATGTTCCTCTTAGCCCCTGGTTAGAAATAATTCATCGTTTTTATCAACAAGCCTATGCAACATCTTTAGAAGATGAAGAATTGAAGTCTCTCATCACCAAACCAGGTACCTTTGTTATTCGCTGCAGCGAAAAATCCTTACCTGATAAAACGATACAGGCAACATCATTATTACCGAAAGAATTAGTGCCGAAAAAATATTCCCCAAGCAGTTATCAAAAGTTAATGGATTGCCCCTACCAATTTTTTGCATCATATGGCTTAGACCTATCAGCAAATGAAGAAGTACAAGAAGCATTATCAAAGAGTGATTACGGCGAACGTGTTCATCGTTGTTTAGAAGCCTTCCACCATAATGTTGAATGGTTGCCTGGCCCGTTCAAAGGCAAGGTAACTGATAAAAATCGTGAAAAGGCAATCCTTTGTTTAGATGAAATATCGCAACAGGTTTTTTCAAATGATCTCGACGATAGCTTTGAACATAGCGGATGGTTGCAACAATGGTTAAAACTTATCCCCGAATATATTGATTGGCAAATTCAAAATGCCAATGAATGGCAATTTTATGATGCCGAGCTAAAAAGCAAAGTCACATGGAAAGATAATATTGAGCTAGGAGGAAGGCTTGACAGGTTAGACAAAAATGAATCGGGCTTAAGTATTATTGATTATAAAACAGGAAAATCTGCGTCTTTAAATGATATTGAATCAGGAGAAGCCGTGCAGTTACCTTTTTATGCACTTTTAGCTGAAGCGGAACTGAATAAACCGGTTAGCCGTGTGAGTTATCTCAATCTCGGCAGCCGGATAAAATTCGGTGCTCAACTGTCTGATGATGCTCTCGATACAATCAGTCATCAAATAGGTGAACGTCTTGCACAAATTATTAATGACATGAACAACGGGAAAGCACTGATCGCATGGGGGGATGAGAGTACTTGCCAGTATTGCAATGTTAATCGATTGTGCCGTAAGCAGGCTTGGGATGCTTAAAACCCCGTTACCATATTGTTATCAGAAAAAATAATTACTTTAAGCCGGTTAATAAAATTCTAATCCGATTCATTTACTCTACACCGCGTCGGGATGAATCCCGACCTACAAAAATCGGCGCACTTAATGTAGGTCGGGTTTTAACCCGACACAACCGTAAGATAAAAACACCGTCTCCTTCATTATCTATATTTATGAAAAATGAGAATAAACCAACTCCAGGAAAAACAGGCAAAAAAATGGCGACCATATAATGGTCGCCAGAGATAGTTCAGTTCCTTTCAGGCTAATCCTGCCTGTTTATATTACGGGCAGATCCGCTTTTAACAAAAGTTAATCAGCTCCATGCTTCTGCACACCAATCCTTTATGTTGCATCCTTTAGGCTATCCTGCCTTTTACACTTTTCCCTGTGTTATATCCTCTACTTAATGTTATAAAAACATTTTTGCTTCAGCTATCAGGACACAATAACAGCCTAAAACTCCAAAACAAGACATCATTCCAAAACTATGACTTACCTCACAAAAGATGGTGATTTGACATCAAGAAAGATGCAGATTTCAATGATTTTCTCTTTTAATACGCAAACATCCTCTATCTGGCGCAATATTTTTGAGATAAAATTCGCTGATAAATTTTATCTTAGGTATTTCATGTCATTAGCAGAACAACTCTCTGGTCACACAACCGTTCAGGCATCCGCCGGTAGTGGTAAAACATTCCTATTAATTAGCCGAATAGTGCGTTTACTGTTAACGGGCACCGAAGCAGGAAATATCCTCGCTATTACCTTCACCCGAAAAGCGGCTAATGAAATGCAGACCCGGCTACTTGAGCGGCTTTATGAATTAGCAACATCAAATGAAGAGTCTCTGATAAAAACATTAACAGATCTTGATTTAGAGGTAACACCTGAGCTCATCAGCCTTTCTCGCAGCCTATACGAGAAAATACTGCGCAGCGAAGCCCCCGTAAAGACCTCAACATTCCATGCTTTTTGCCAGGAACTTCTACGACGTTTTCCAATGGAAGCTAATGTGGCGCCTGGTTTTGATTTGTTGGATAAAACAGCCCTTCTTTATGACGAAGCCTGGGATGCTTTAATGGCAGAAGCGAATCTGAATAAAGATACCGAACTGGCCAAATCATTACATCTTTTATTTAAAGATTTAGGTTTATATAACAGTAAGCAAGCATTAAATAATTTCATCGATCATCGTAGTGATTGGTGGGCATATACCTGGAATCAGGATGATACGGCTTCATATGCACAGCAACGTTTACAAAAACAACTCGATATAAAAACTGATAGTAATCCTATTACTGATTTACTGTCAGATAAAACGATCATTCAACTATTAAACGAGTTTCATGTCTTGTTGTGCAAACATGAAACTAAAACAAATCTAAAACACAGTGGTTTTATCTATAAAGCAATTGATGAAAACATCAGCGAAAAAGTACGTTACGAAAACTTTTTAGATGCTTTTTTAACACAGTCTGGCGAACCATTTAAAACTCGAAAGGCAGGTCCCACGCTAGAAAAAAAATTGGGGGTCGAAGGGCTAGAACGTTTTATTGAATTACATATACTGTTAAGTGAAAAACTCATACAAACCAAGTCACAACTTGCAGCAATAAGAACAATGGAAACCAGTTCAGCATGGTATATTGCCGGGCAACATTATTTAGATCAGTTTCAAAAGTTAAAAAAAGAACAACGTTTACTGGATTTCACTGATCTAGAATGGCAAACCTACTTATTATTAAACCAAAGCAATAATGCATTATGGGTTCAATATAAACTTGATCAGCGTATAGAGCATCTTCTGGTTGATGAGTTTCAGGACACCAACCCAACACAATGGCGTTTAATATTGCCTTTACTTGAAGAAATTGCAGCAAGTGATGATGAACGGCATCGCAGTGTTTTTATTGTTGGAGATCAAAAACAGTCTATCTATCGTTTTCGCCGTGCCGAACCTCGTTTATTTGTTGCCGCAGAAAAATGGCTAACAGATAATTTAGGCGCAAAGAGTTGTCCTCTGAGTCATTCATGGCGTTCCAGTCCTGCTGTTATAAATTTTATAAATAACATATTTACGCAGGACAATTTCAAAGCATTGCTACCTAGTTATATTGAACACAGTACCCATCGTAAAGAATTATCAGGAAAGGTCACGTTACTACCTTTATCACTAAAAGAAGTCGTAGAAACAGAAGATAAAGAAAACTCCGCCCTGGTATTGCGAAATCCGTTAAACGAACCACGTGAAGAATCAATAAGCCTGCAATATTTTAATGAAGGATTAATGATTGCTGAAGAAATAAAAAGTTTAGTCGCACAAAATATTTTTGTAGACAAGAAAGATGACAATAAAGCAGTGAATTACAGTGATATTATTATTTTATTAAGAAGTCGTACTCATGTTGCAGATTATGAAAAAGCACTGCGCCAAACCGGTATCCCCTACATTGGTGCTAATCGAGGTACTTTGCTAGAGAGCCTCGAAGTTAATGACATGCTTGATCTTTTACAATGGCTCATTCTTCCTTTTGATAATTTATCTTTAGCAGGAATATTACGTTCGCCGTTATTTTCAGTATCAAATGATGACCTGATTGCGATAAAGCAAGCCTCAAAAGGAAGTTGGTTAGAACGTTTAGCCTCTTTTGTGCAAAATAACCCAAAACATGAATCGTTGCCTCGTGCTTACCAGCTTTTAGTGCAATGGCAGGATGATGCTAATAAATTACCAGTGCATGACCTGCTGGACAAAATATACAGTGAAGCAAATGTTTTAGCGCGATATGTTGCCGC
>JAUVGM010000122.1 GCA_030593785.1 Gammaproteobacteria bacterium
AACTGAATTTTTATTTTAGGGTAAAGTTTCTCGACTTCAGTTGCTAATTGATAACCGTCCTTATCTGGCATTATGACATCACTCAACATCAGATCGACAGCATTGTTTTGAAGTATTTCCAGTGCCTGAACAGCATTTTCAGCACAAAGCACTGTATAACCAGAGGTCGTTAAAATTTCCTTAGCAAGTTCTAACAATGCAACTTCATCATCAACCACCAGGATAACCTCTTCACCTGAAGGCACATCTATTGATTCAACCGAAGATTCTTCTAACTTTTCTTTTTCACTCTCATGATAGCGAGAAACATAAATGTCTATTCGGGTCCCATGTCCCTGCTCTGATTCGATATGAATTCCACAATGTGATTGCTGCAAAAATCCATATACCTGACTCAATCCCAAGCCAGTTCCCTCTGTCCCTTTTGTAGTAAAAAAAGGTTCAAATATTCTACTCAGAACTTCCTGACTCATGCCAACACCCGTGTCATCTAATGACAACAACACATAGTTTCCAGCATTAATATCCATATTATTAACGTCCCTATCTGAAAGTTGTACATTCTGGCTAGTTAAGGTTAATTTTCCTCCATCCGGCATGGCATGCATCGCATTTATACTCATATTCAGAATAGCATCTTCGAGTCGTGTCTTATCCAACCATACCGGCCAAAGATTTTCTTGCAGATTCATTTGCAGTTTAATTCGAGGGGTCAACGTCTTCTGCAACATATCCCGCATACCCTCAAGTAATTTATTAAGATGGGTTGTTTCAGCAGAAGAAGGTGCCTTACGTGAAAACTCCAGTAACTTTGTGGTCAGTTTTTTTGCCCGTTCCCCGGCAATAATAATTTGATCGCTATACTTGATTAACCTGGGATTATCTCCAACAACACTATCTTTAAGAAGTTGAGAATAACCGAGAATAACACCTAACATATTATTAAAATCATGCGCGATACCACCAGTAAGCTGACCTATCGCATCCATTTTTTGGGAATGACGTAAATTATCCTCATCTCTCTGTCTAGTGGTAACATCTTCCACTAAAGAGGTCACACCTATTACCTTTCCATTCTGATCAATTAATGGCGTATTATGCCATTCACACATAATAATACGTCCATCTTTAGTCAGATTTTCATTGAGACTATAGAAGCCACCTTTATTGGCTAACAGATCTGTCCATATTTTATTAACGGCGGGACGAGCACTTTCAGGTAAAATTCGTTCTGTAATATGGAGGCCTTGTACTTCGTCTTCGCTAAAACCAAATATTTTTTCTGCAGCCGGATTCCATTTAAGAAATTCAAAATCGGTGTTCCACTCAATAATACCGACAGGGGATTGTTCACGATACAGTAATAAACGTTGATCTGATTCCGACTTTTCGTAATGTAACTGCTTCATATTTTCAGCCATCTCCTGAGCCTGAAAACGTGCGGCAAAAGAATCAATTAACGTATTATAAAAGTCCTTGGCTGAACGCAGCACCATTGCAGAAAAAACAATTAACGCTACCCCTAATAATGCATCATCACCGCCACGAATTAATAACAAAGGAATAGATACAATTAATGATGGTGCAACATAAAAATATAACGCTTTCATACTTGATGAAAATATAGGTACAGATATTGAAACAATGGCAACCAAAAATAAAAGGTTGTAAATACGGTATTCAAAGACAGGAAGAGTTAACCCGTGAAATATAATAAATGCCCAACCAAGCCCAATCAGACTAACTGAGAAAACAAAACGATTCTCAAACTTTGAGTGTTCCGGGATATTATTTTTATTTTTTCTATAATCAAAGACAAGCCAGACACGAAATACAGTAACCAGAAACATAAAGCCAAACCATAATGCAAGTACGGACAAAGCAATTTGATCTTTAAACAAAAGGGAATAAATAACTGCGGCAAGGATTGCAGTAGTCAGAGCAGCAGGTGCTTTAGTATAAAGTATGCGTACACGCTCATTCGTAATTGCATCAGCATGTAACATCAGCAGTCCTCTGTAATTGACTTTAAAATAGTAATTATAACGATAGAATCATACCTATAAAAATGAGGGATGTTAACAATTGCAAACTTAATCTTTTATTTTCAAATAATAAAGGGGTTTCTCTATTTTTGCGTAAAATGACTGTTATTTAAAGATAAACTTACAAAACAGCAACCATATTTAAGGTACTTTTAATAACAATGCTTTTTCTTCAATACGAATTGTAGCTGGCGTGTAACCAACAAACTCGCCATCCGCTTCGATGGGATGATTTTCAGATAAGACCTGAAATTGTTTTCCTTGCACATATTCAATATTATCGGCCGACAAATGATTTCCTGAAAATAATTTTATTAAACAATGGCATTTTTTTACTATACCAAGTTCACCTACCCAGCAACAATCCAGTAAGCCATCAGCAATGTCTGCCTTAGGGGTAATATTCATGCCATTACCAAAGAAGGTACCGTTACCAAATGCAACCATAAAGGTAGCTTCACTTTTAGAAAAATCATCCGATTCTATCTGAACCTTTTTTTCTTTATAGAAAGGCAAATACTTTAAAGCATTCCATAAATAGAAAAATGATCTGAATAATATTTTATTATCTTCTTTTGTCTCTTCGGCAATCATTGCATCATAGCCAATGCCTAATACATTAATAAAATATCGATCACTACATGAGCCAAGATCTGCATTAATGGTTTTATCACTGGTTACAGTAGAAAAAACATCATCCTTTTTATTGTAGACATGTCTGGCGAAGTCATTTCCTGTACCGCATGGAATGACCCCAAGTGGAATATTTTTAAAGGCTAATACATTACTCAACATGTTCAGCGTACCATCACCACCTATTGATACGACGTCACTATAATTATTAAGTTTTTCACTGATCTTTTGTTCAGTTAATTGTGTGTCTGATTCTGTATGATGAATATCGTAGGCAATGTCTTTTTCACCCAAAAGAGTTATCAGTTTATCAAGGGAACGTAAGCCTTTTTTACCCGTTTGTGGATTAAAAACAATAAGATATTTCTTATTTTTCATATTGTTCTATTTAATTCGGTAAGATGAATGGCATGCAACACAGGTCGAGGTTACCTCTGCCAATGCTTTATACGCAGGCAATAAATCGCCCTCTTCTGCTTTTAAAGAAAATCGACTTGCGGCCTTATGCATATTTGTACCTGCCTTACGCATACCCTTAGGCATAAATTTTCCCATGTGGCTGGCACCATGTTTTCCTAGTGATGACATGCCAATCCGTTGTTCAGCGATGTTCGCGGCTTTATCCATCTGATTATTTGATAAATTAAATAGAATTTCATTTATTGTTTTTAAATGGTCACGCATATTTGCCATCATATGTTTTTGCATCATCTCTGGTAATTCTACAAACTGTCTTGGGTCTTCATTAGCCGCAAGAAACGGACTTATTAATATGAATAGCAGGTATGTTAATAATTTAGTTATGTTCTTCATCAAAATAATCTCATACGTATTTACCCATATCATATGTGACTAGATTAAAAACGTACAGGCAAAAAAAAGCGCGAGAAATAATTCTCGCGCTTTTTTAGGTACTTGAGGTAAACGATTATTTAACAGTTGTTAAACCAAGGTTTGCCCAGTTCTGCATACCACCACGGTACCATTTGATTTTGTGTGCTGGATAACCCATTTTTAACAACTGCTTAATGTTGTTAGGAGATTGTCCACACCACATGCCATTACAGAACATAACTAATGTTTTAACTTTGCTGAAGTTCCAGATACCTTCTTGCTCTTTTGCACCAAACTTAGCCATGATGTCACTCATTGAAAGTGGATCCGCACCCTTAGCAGGATTAAGTTTAGTCCAAGGGATACTTACTGAACCAGGAATTGTTCCCTTTTTCACCCAATTAGTCGTACGTGAATCAATAACTAAAATTGATTTGTCACCTTTGTTATGTAAACGGTTTAAGTAACCAATAACTTCAACTTCACCAACTGTTTCAACACCAGGAGCTAAAGTAGAAGGCTGAATACAGAACGGAGGACATTTACGTGAAGTTTTAGAGAAATCTTTATGTACTGTAGCTTTTTGGTTTTGATCACGTTTAATCGTAACCGACTTACCTTTATGCATTACTGTAACAGACGCAATCTTCTTATTAATCTTAACTTTAAGATTAGTTGCTGCACATGCTGTTGATGAAAAACCAACTGCAAGTACTAAAGCGGCGTTAACCATCATGTTCGTCTTTTTCATATTTAAATAACTCCTGGTTTACTTTATGGGTTTTTAATTAGAATTTTTATAATATTTATTCGCAGTCATCTTCAGGATTTTTTTCTTCACCTTCACCTTTGCCATCGTCAGGCTTTTCTGCATCATTGAAAATGATGGTTTGATCCAAATGTGATGAAGCCATTGCATGATTGAAACTAACCAAATTCAGTGCAAACAGCATTAAGATGAAAAACTTACTCATTTTATATTCCTCTAGTTGACTGCAATATGCACTGCAAAGTACATACCAAAACATAACCCTTTGTAATATAAAGAGTTTTTATATCTACTTATGATTTAACATGTCATTTATGTCATACCTAATATGTCAGAGTTGTCATTTATGTCAGAAAAGACAGCATGATTAGCAAATATGGGAATTAATTATGCGGAAGATTCAAGATAAGCCCCTTACTTGACAAAATTATCATGATCACCCAAAATAAAAAGCAATTAATTACTCACCTTTAGAGTTTGGAGCCAGTATGGGCAAGCCACAGGAACAGCGCAGAAAAGAAATCGTTCAGGCAACGATGGATTTAACTGCAGAGCTCGGTATTAAGAGCGTTACTACTCAGGCGATTGCAGACAAAGTTGGCATCGCTCAGCCAACCGTATTCCGCCATTTCAAGACACGAGACGATATTTTTGCTGCGGTGATTGGCTGGATTGCTGAGAACTTATCAAAAGCCATTCTTTCAGGTACAAATCCGGATGATTCTCCCGATGAACAATTAAGAAAGCTTCTGAAAAATCAACTTACTTTTATCAATAAGCATAGAGCCGTACCAAAGATTCTCTTTTCAGATGTGCTTAATCTAGAGTCTCCTAAATTAAAGGCATTACTCCAGGAGCTGATGAATGGCTATATCAAACGTGTAACTCAACTCTTACAGCAAGGTAAAGAGAATGGCCTATTCCGTAAAAATCTCGATACCGATCAAACAGCTCGATATATTGCGGCACTGATACAAGGACTTCTTGTTCGTTGGTCAGTTTATGAATTTAATTTCTCCCTAGAAAAAGAAGCCGAAATTATCTGGAATTTCCTACAACCTGTATTAAAAGAAAATTAAACATTACTGAGAGGTGTAAAAAATGAGCACAAATAAACGTCCACTATGGCTCTGGCCCATTATTTTTATCGCTTTTGGCTTTGGTGCATTAACAATTAAATCCGGTGGTGCCGTTATCTTCTTTGATGGCCCTGCTCGTGTCGCGGCAGGTAATTATCTTAACTTTGTTGTTTGGTTTAATTTTATTGCAGGATTTTTTTATATTTTGGCAGGATTAGGATTTTTACTACAAAAAGAATGGACTGCAAAACTTGCAATCACAATTGCCGTGACAACCCTGTTGGTCTTTGCTGCTTTTGGTATTCATATATTAATGGGGGGAGCATTTGAAACACGTACAGTAGGTGCAATGACATTACGCTCTGTTATCTGGACGAGTTTTGCGACTGCAGCTTATTTTATTACTAAGAATCTAAAAGCTAATCCATAGAATACACCTATTAGAAATAGGAAATTAAATACTTAAATTTAACTGGAGATTAAAATGAAATCATGTAAATTATGTTGGACGATATCAGGCGTTCTTATTTTAGCTATCGTTGCAATGGGCTATAAATTTATGGTCGTTGGTTCTGTTGTACCTGCTACTGATGGTCGACAAGCCATACTACTAGAGTCTGCAGAACGTGATTTAGTATTAAGCGAAATGCGTATGTTTTTGTCTGGTTTACAAAAAATCACTCAAGCAGCAACAGCAGAAGATATGGTTGCTGCAGCTAAAGCAGCTCGTGAAGTTGGTTTAGCTGCTCAGCAAGCTGTACCAGGTTCATTAATGGGCAAACTCCCTCTCGCATTTAAAAAATTAGGTTTTGATACTCACACAAAATTTGATGCCTTAGCACTGGATGCTGAACAATTAGGTGATCCAAAACACGCTCTACAGCAGCTATCAGCACTCATGAATAATTGTGTAGCGTGCCACTCTGCGTACCAGATACAAAGTACTGTAGTTAAATAATACTGTAGCAAAATAGTTTAGATAATTTACAGCTTATAAATCATAGAGGAACAACCATGATTACTTCAATCTTTGGTCAGCATAAAAGACATAACATTTTGTATTATGCTGGAGTTAGTCTTGTCCTGTTAACATATGGTCATCAAAGCTCTGCACAAGAGCTGGGACTGGACGACTTTGTTCACTCTATTTTAAAAAATAATCCAGGTGTACAAAAAATCTTATCTGAAAAAGATGTTGCCTCAGGTTTGCGCGATGCAAGCCTCGGTATCAATGATGGTATACTAGGTTCAAGTTTAAGCATGTCACAGGCAGAGCCAGATAAGATTTTTGGTTCTGAGCCAGACATAAGTAAAAATAATAATTTAAACTTATCATATAACAGAGTATTTTCTGATACGGGTACACGCTTATCCCTAGATTATAATAATCTTTATACTGATAGAAGTCCTGTGTCAGCATTTTCTGGTTCTCAATTTTATCAGCCAAGTATTACGGTACGGTTAACGCAGCCATTATTAAAAAATGCTGGCGGCATACAAGATAGCCTCAACATTAAAACAAGTGAACTTAATTACAAATTGTCGAAATTAAGTAGTAAGGAAAACCTTGAAAGTTACATCACTCAACTC
>JAUVGM010000347.1 GCA_030593785.1 Gammaproteobacteria bacterium
ATTCCTCGTAATGAACGTGTTATTTCAAATATCGTTTTAATGGGGATGGGAGAGCCGCTTCTTAATTTTGATAATGTTGTTGCTGCAACAAATATTATGCTTGAAGACAATGCTTATGGTCTGTCAAAACGTCGCGTGACATTAAGTACATCAGGTGTCATACCTGCTTTAGATCGTTTAAAAGAAGTAAGTGATGTCAGTCTTGCATTATCATTACATGCACCGAACGATGAGTTGCGTAATGAACTTGTGCCAATTAACAGGAAATATCCTATTAAAGAACTACTTGCTGCATGTAAGCGTTACATATCAGGTGAAACAAAGCGTATTGTCACAGTTGAATATGTTTTGTTAGATGGTGTGAATGACAAGCCTGAACATGCGCGACAATTAGTGAAGTTATTAAAAGATTTTCCATGCAAAATAAATCTTATCCCTTTTAATCCTTTCCCTAATAGTGATTATAAAACATCTTCGTTAGAAGCTATAGAGCGATTCAGAAATATTGTGGTAAAGGGGGGATTGCTTACGACTACCCGGAAAACACGTGGAGAAGATATTGATGCTGCATGTGGTCAGCTAGCCGGTAAAGTATTGGATAAAACAAAACGCAGTGCACGTCGCCAACATCACCAAGAAAAAGAAGATATCTCGTCAGGGAGAGCAGTATGAGAGTAATGTTTAGTATTACAGGTTTATTAATTTTACTTGTTATTTCAGGTTGCGCTTCAAAAGTAGAGCGTGATGGTGTTGATTATAAAAAAGCATCTATTGCAAATACAGAACTGGGAGTGGCCTATTTAGCGCGCGGTGACTATAAGGTGGCAATGAACAAACTCAAGAAAGCACTGAAGTTCGATGATGAAAATGGGGATGCTCATCACTATATTGCTGAGTTATACCGTCGCCTGGAACAAAATGACATGGCTGATGTCCACTTTAAAGAAGCACTGGATCTTAATGAAGAAGATTCATCAGTTAAAAATAACTATGGAATATTTTTATGCGGGACAGGTTCGTATGAAAAAGGTTTAGCATTATTTAACAAAGTCCTTGCAGATTCGTTATATGCTGAAAAAGGTCAGGCTTATGAAAATATGGGGTTATGTGCCGAGAAACAAGGCAATATTCGGAATGCAGAAAAATATTTTGCTACAGCCTTAAAATTTAATAAACGATTACCGTCTGCGTTATTGGGCTTAGCTCAGATTTCGTTTGATAAAAGAAATATTAAAGGCGCCACAGAATATTTGAATCGGCACCATAAAGTTGCAAAACGTTCGTCGCAGAGTATCTGGTTAGAACTTCTGATTGCACGAAAAAAAGGATACAAAGGTAAGGTTGGTAGTCTTGCCCTAAAATTGAAATCTTATTTTCCAGATTCAAGAGAAGTACAACTCTTGAAGAAATTAAAATTACGTTAAATTATAAAAACAAATAAAAGAATAAATATCGTGTCTAAGTCAATACAATCAATACGTGGAATGAACGATATATTGCCGGAGCAAACTCCCTACTGGCAATATATTGAAAATAGTTTTTGCCAGTTAATGCAATCTTATGGCTACCAGGAAATAAGGATGCCTATTGTTGAAAATACGGCATTATTTAAACGCTCTATCGGTGAAGTTACCGATATTGTTGAAAAAGAAATGTATACCTTCGAAGATCGCAATGGTGACAGCTTAACACTGCGCCCGGAAGGAACAGCAAGTTGTGTGCGTGCAGCAATGCAAAATGGCTTATTACATAATCAAATACAGCGATTATGGTATTCCGGTCCTATGTTCAGGCATGAACGTCCGCAGAAGGGGCGTTATCGTCAATTCCACCAGTTTGGTGTGGAGACTTTTGGTTTAGCTGGACCAGACATTGATGCTGAATTGATATTAATGTCTAACCGATTTTGGCATCACCTTGGTATGAGTGCGGATGTAACTCTGGAATTAAATTCACTCGGTTCATCTGAAGCTCGTCAGGAATATAAAAAAGTATTGGTGGAGTATTTTGAAGCGCATCAGTCAGAGTTAGATGAAGATAGCCAACGTCGTTTACATACAAATCCATTACGTATTCTGGACAGTAAAAATCCAGCGATGCAAAAATTAAATGAGAGTGCACCTAAACTAATTGATCATCTTGATGATGAATCAAAACAAGATTTTGAAACCCTATGTAAAACACTCGATGATGCTGGAGTGAGTTATAAGATCAATCCTCGATTAGTTCGTGGTTTAGATTATTACAGTAAAACAGTATTTGAATGGGTGACCGATAAATTAGGTGCGCAGGGAACGATTTGTGCTGGCGGCCGATTTGATGGCTTAGTAGAACAATTAGGTGGTAAAGCTACTCCTGCAATGGGTTTTGCATTAGGGATTGAACGCTTGATTGAGCTTTTAGAAATACCCGAAGAAGTTAAACGCGAAAGTAAGCTGGATGTTTATCTCGTTTTAGTGGGCGATGATGCTTTATCAAAAGGTATGCCATTAGCGGAAGGTTGGCGTAACGATGTCCCTGGACTAAAACTACAGGTAAATTGTGGGGCCGGAAGTATAAAAAGCCAAATGAAAAAAGCAGATAAAAGTGGTGCCAATATCGCTTTTTTA
>JAUVGM010000177.1 GCA_030593785.1 Gammaproteobacteria bacterium
AATAAAAACAGCTTAATTAAGGTAATAAACCACCATATATAAGGGAGTGGTCTGAATGAGCAAGATAATTGCCATTGCAAATCAAAAAGGCGGTGTCGGTAAAACGACAACCTGCATAAATTTAGCAGCATCATTAGCGGCCACGAACAAAAATGTTTTGTTAATTGATCTTGATCCGCAAGGTAACGCTACCATGGGTAGCGGCATTGATAAGAATGATACTGAATTTACGACTTGTGATCTTTTATTAGGCGATACGACTTTAGCGGAATTAGTGGTAAAAAGAGCATTGAATGAAGATATTCAATACGATGTTTTACCAGGCAATAGTGATTTAACAGCAGCTGAAGTTGCATTAATGGAAATGCCAAATCGTGAACGTCAACTGCGTAATGCGTTAGAGGATGTCCGTGAACAATACGACTATGTATTAATAGACTGCCCTCCTTCGCTGAATATGTTGACATTAAATGCGTTAGTGGCTGCAAATTCTGTGATGATCCCGATGCAATGTGAATACTATGCGTTAGAAGGTTTATCTGCATTAATGGAAACGGTTGAAAGTATTCGTAGCACAGTAAATCCAGAGTTACATATAGAAGGTTTGCTTCGCACTATGTATGACCCACGTAATAACCTGGCCAATGATGTGTCTGGCCAGTTGTTGCTGCATTTTCCAAAGAAAGTATATCGTACGGTTATTCCACGCAATGTTCGTTTAGCTGAAGCACCAAGTCATGGTATTCCAGTCATTAGTTATGATAAATCTTCACGTGGTGCCCTCGCTTATTTAGCCTTGGCAGGTGAGATATTACGTAACGATGAAAATGCCACATTAGCGGGTGCAGCAAGCGCATAAATTTGCGCTTATAAAAAGTAATAGGTTAAGGCGAAGTTTTAATGGCTAAAAAACGTGGATTAGGTAAAGGACTCGAAGCATTATTAGGTTCGGGTGTTAGCCATTTAAAAGATGATGTTGCTCCAGCAACTTCAACAGAACAACAAGTTTCTTCATCCTCAGAGTTTCAACATTTAGCAATAGATGTCATTCAGCGTGGTCGTTATCAGCCGCGTACAAATTTTAATCTTGATGCATTGCAAGAGTTAGCAGATTCAATTAAAGCACAAGGTGTGGTGCAACCTATTGTGGTTCGTCCTTTGTCAGCAACGCCGGGTCAATATGAACTTGTTGCCGGTGAGCGTCGTTGGCGTGCAGCGCAATTAGCAGAGTTGCATGAAATTCCTGCCATTGTTCGTGATATCACGGATCAAGAATCAATGGCGATTGCGTTAATTGAAAATATTCAACGCCAGGAACTTAATCCCATTGAAGAAGCGAAAGCACTTGTACGTTTAGTAGAAGAATTTGGTTTAACACACCAGGAAGCAGCCGATGCAGTGGGTCGTTCGCGTGTTTCTGTATCAAATCTTTTACGCTTATTAACGTTAGAGACTGATGTTCGACATATGCTGGAAGATGGTCAAATCGAAATGGGTCATGCGCGTGCAATTTTAGGTTTGGAAGCTGCAAAACAAATGCAAGCAGCACGTGAAGTTGCGAAGAAAGGTTTATCGGTTCGTGAAACAGAGCAACTCGTTCGTCGTTTAAATAAACCTGAAAGTGATAAACCAGAAAAAACAGGTCTGGATCCGGATACCCGTCGTTTACAAGATGACTTATCAGAAAAGTTAGGTGCGAAAGTTATCTTTCAGCATGGAGCAAATGGTAAAGGTAAAATGCTGATCCATTATAATAGTATTGATGAGTTAGACGGCATTCTGGATCACATCAAATAATTTTAAAACCTAAACGTAGTATTCTTTATATAAATCAAAGACGATAATAATTTATACTGGAATTAATTTAAGTCAAAGCCCTTCTCTTATTTATTAAAAAATTTCAACGATGTATCTTTTGGAAAAATGATGTTGAATGTGAATAAATTAAATTTTTTATTACTTTATTTTTGTTTGTTATCTACTGCTATAGCAGCACCTGTGGTCAGCGAGAAAATAATTTTTCTTAATGAAGATGGGATAAATTATGTTCGTTATGACACGACAAGAACAAATCATAAAACGTATGATATCTGGTTTAAAAAAGTAAAAAATAAAGTATCTGAACAACATTTAAAAGATTTTTTATATCTTTATCCTAATGAACATAAATGGGATAGCACAACGCATTCAAGTTATGATTTGATGAGAATTGCTTCTGGTAGTTATGCAACTTTAGTGCAGGGTAAGTTACTTTACAATTCAGAAATTAATGTCGGATCAGATGGTGTTTATACATACACCAACTGGGATGGTAAAACTAAAACGCCTGACAATCATTTTGGGATATGGAATAAGCCAGATGTTTTTTCGCATTTGGTTTATGCATGGGTGTTTCCAAATAATTTTAATATTATTAGTTATACTGCAAACCGCAAAGGTGATTGGGTTAAGCGTAACAACACCATTACGTTCTATGGAAAGAAGGTAAACGACCTGGTTTTTACTATTAAGTATCAGTCGCGCAGCAATCCTATATATAAGAAACTACTCAAAGCATTAAACCAGCAAAAACAAATTCAATTAGAACAAGACAGTAAAGGTGTAAAAATTACCCTGGCAGCCACGGTCCTGTTTTCATCAGGAAAAAGTAAGCTTAGTGTCGGGGGTAAAGCTATTTTGAGAACCTTATCTAATGCACTTTCCAAGCATAAAGATATAAAAATTGTTATTGAGGGTCATAGCGATAATATTTCAATTAAAGGCGACCTGGTTAAAAAATATAAAACTAACTGGGAATTATCGTCTGCACGATCATTAACCGTTTTGCACTTTATTGCTGCTCATAAAGTGGCCGAATCCCAGCTTGAGGCAAGAGCACATGGTTCAAATCAACCAATTGCATCAAATGATACTCAGCAGGGTCGAGCAAAAAATCGCCGTATTGAAATTATGGTAATGAGCACAAAGAAATGAGCATATTTTGTTGAGTATGCGCTGTTACTGAAAAGGGCTTTTTATGCAAAATCCCCCCACTCTTTGTTAATTTATTGGGTTATTAAAGTAATTATTGACCCCCAATCGAGCCTCGATTATACTGCGCGCGTTGGGCCTATAGAGCAAAAATTAGGCACATTTGCTAGTGTGGAGAGTCTTGATTTTGACGGTGCAATCGGTAACAAATAACGCATTTTCCCACACTCTACGCAAGATTTTATTGGTTCAAGTTGGCCTGGTTGTACTTACTGCGGTGGTACTGACTTTGGTCAAAAGTCATGAATTTTTTCTGGCAACGCTGTATGGCGGTGCCGTAATCATAGCCAGCACAAGTTATTTTGGTTGGCGGCTAAGGATTGCTACACAAACTGTTGATGATCAACCCTCTGAAAACTCAGTAAATTCAGTTGAGTTAATCAAAGGCATTGTAATACGGTTTGTAATGGTGATCGTTTTATTAGCATTGGGTTTAGGGTGGTTAAAATTGGCACCCGCAGGCGTTTTGTCTGGTTTTATCGTTGCCCAACTTGCTTTTTGGTTTAGTCGTAGTAGCTATGGTGTTACAAGGCGTAAGTAACGCTTTGTTTATAAACAAGTTTTTCAAAATTTTTTAGGTATAAGAATCACATGTCAAGTGAAGCAATTTCTTCTGCAGATTATATTAAGCACCATTTAACCAATTGGACTTATGGTAAATTCCCAGAAACCGGCGAATGGGGCTTTGCTCATACTGCCGCTGAAGCGAAATCAATGGGATTCATGGCAATCCATGTTGATACCATGATGTGGTCATTAATTACCGGTTTTATTTTCTTGTATTTCTTTGCTCGCGCAGCAAAAGCAGCATCTGCTGGTGTGCCAACAGGCGTACAAAATTTCATTGAAATGATTATCGAGTTTATCGATACCAGTGTTCGTGGTTCGTTTACTTCTAAGAATGATATGGTCGCGCCTTTAGCGTTAACCGTATTTGTTTGGATTTTCCTAATGAATGCGATGGATTTGGTGCCGGTTGATTGGATTCCATCGATTGCAGGTATTATTGGTGAAACCGTCTTTGGAATGGATCCACACCATGTATATATGAAGGTTGTGCCTTCAACAGATCCAAATGCCACTATCGGCATGGCATTCTCTATTTTCTTCCTGGTTCTATTTTATAGTATCAAGATTAAAGGTATCGGCGGCTTCACGGCTGAATTAACAATGATGCCTTTCCAATCAAAAAATAAAGTGGTTCAAGCTTTATTTATTCCGGTTAACTTCTTACTCGAATTTGTCTCATTGATTGCGAAGCCTATTTCATTGGCTTTACGACTCTTCGGTAACATGTACGCGGGCGAAATGATTTTTATCCTGATCGCTATTATGTTTAGCACAGGCTGGGTAATGGGTGCGTTAGGTGGAGTCCTTCAATTAGGTTGGGCAATTTTCCATATCTTGATTATCACGTTGCAAGCGTTCATCTTTATGACGCTAACCATCGTGTATCTTGATATGGCACATAACGACCACTAAATAGTTTTTATAATTTTAAATTTTTTAAGTATTAGGAGAATAATATGACTGAAGCAACAGCAATGCTATATATCGCAGGCGCTTTAATGATGGGTTTAGGTGCGTTAGGTGCTGCAGTAGGTATCGGTATCTTAGGTGGTCGTTTCTTAGAAGGCGCAGCACGTCAACCAGAATTAATTCCAATGTTACGTACACAATTCTTCATCGTTATGGGTCTTGTTGATGCGGTACCTATGATTGCAGTTGGTATTTCAATGTACATCTTATTCGCAGTTGCGGCTGTATAAGACGTCACGTTAATTTACTGAAACGAAATATTAAAGTAAGGCTTTTATAAATGAATATAAACCTCACTCTGATCGGACAAACTATTACGTTTATCTTCTTCGTGCTTTTTTGCATGAAGTTTATTTGGCCACCTTTGGTTGCTGCGTTAGATGAACGTAAGAAAACAATTGCCGATGGTCTCGCTGCTGCTGAAAAAGGCAAGCACGACGGTGAACTCGCAAAGCAACGTGTTCTTGATACTTTGAAAGATGCAAAAGTTCAAGCGCAAGATATAATTAATCTTGCTGAGAAGCGCGCTAGCGAAATCGTTGAAGAGTCAAAAGATACTGCACGTGTAGAAGGTGAACGTATTATCACTGCTGCAAATGCAGAACTTGAACAAGAAGTTAATCGAGCTCGCGAACAGTTGCGAGGACAAGTTGTTTCTCTCGCAGTGTCTGGTGCTAGTAAAGTACTGAAACGTGAAATCGATGAAAAAGCTAACGAAGATCTATTGAAAGATCTGGTTGCTCAACTGTAATTAGAGGACGAAGACGATGGCAGAAAACAGCACTATTGCTCGTCCCTATGCTCAGGCTGCTTTTGATATCGCCAATGAAAAAAGCGATTTAAAAAACTGGTCTGACATGCTGCAACTAATTGCAGTGGTTGCGTCTGATGATGTATTGAGCGATATGATCAGCAACCCTTCTATCGAAAGAGAAAAGATTGTTGACGTTATTGTTGATGTTTGTGGTGATAATTTAAATGACCTGGCTAAAAACTTTGTAAAGGTTTTAGCTGAAAATGGTCGTTTAAATGTTGCGACAGAGATTGCTCAAGGTTATGAAGAGCATCGCGCAGAAGCAGAAAAAACAGTTGAAGCAGAAGTGACTTCCGCATTTCCATTAAGTGATGCACAGATTAAATCAATGACAGA
>JAUVGM010000007.1 GCA_030593785.1 Gammaproteobacteria bacterium
GGTAGCTGCTTTATCTCCGCGATTTATCACTGGTGAAGAGATCCCACCAGAAAGACTTGAACTACTCCCTTTTAGTACACAGTGCGTAAGCTGCGCAGAAAAAATTTAAACCTTAACTGGAGAGACCTATGTTAAATGAAAAACACGATCTGATTCATGAATTACCGGAGTACCGGGATGAGATCCATAACCTGAAAACAAGCAACAATCATTTTGCCCGTATGTTTAATGAATACCATGAAGTTGATCATGAGGTTCACCGTATCGAAACAGGTGTCGAAACAACATCTGATGATTATCTTGAAGAAAAGAAAAAAGTACGTCTGCATCTTAAGGATGAGCTACTAAAAATCATCAAAAGTGTATAATTGAACATACACTTAATGATAGACAGACTTTAAAGGCACGCGAAATGTATTCTCTCGAAGAACTTAAGCAACAGAATCAGGAAATTTCTCAACTGTGTGATGTGTTGACCGTATTAATGGAGCAACCATCGTTACACAACAACCCTGTTGTCTGTGACTTAATGACTCGATTTAAAGAAAAAGTATGGGTACATTTGGTCTTTGAAGACAATACTATTTATGCAGCCTTAATGCATACTGGTGATGATGAAACGACTAAAATAGCAAAAGCCTTTCATGACAGTGCTAAAGAAATTAAGCATCGCTTTTCTGGCTTTGTTCGGCATTGGTGTTCATTGCCGGGCTCTGATTCAGAACATGAAATGTTAAAGGATGAAAGTAATGCTATTTTTGCCCTGGTTAGAAATCGCATTGTTTATGAAAACGAGCAAATCTTTCCTTTAGTTGAGCAACGACAGTAAATCCCTACAAAACGAAAAACAGTTTTCTATTTTTCGTTTTGTAGCTCTTTTCTAATCTCTTTCATATTTTTCTGATAATTTTCTGCGTTGCCATAATCAAGAAAATTACCATAACGATGGTGCACATCAACTAATTTATGCGCATGTTTAATCGGGCACCAGTATTGCTCAGTGCGTGAAGCAATTTCACGTCCATAACTGATAAGGCCACTGGCATAACTGCAATAAAGACAGTTTATTTTTTCAAAAATATTGAGATAAGCTAAATGTTGATGATCAAATATAATATGACTGGATCGTTTCACTAACGAAATACCATACAGACGAAAGCATACCGACTGATAAACACTGAGCCCTATATCAAAAATAACTAAAGGTATAATCAAACCATAAATAAAAGGGCCAGAAATTAAATGTTTTGGACTAACGGTTATAAACCAGTAAAACCAACTCACTTTTAACTTTTTATGTGCTTCACGTATGCTTTTTTCAAACTCAACCCGCTTACCGGCTATCTTGTATGAAAACTGGGATTGCTGCTCATACAGCAATGTACGTAACTCATCTTCCAAACTATGAATATTCTCTATCAGTTTTTTTATTTGCTCATTCACAGCGTTACCCATTCCACGGTTGTCTGATACCTATTCCATATATTTACCAGAAGCAGATAGGCTAAACAAGGACAAGATAAAAGTATTTTGTTGCATGATATACTTTACATTATGTTTGATTCTGAGCTCTCATCAATTCAGCAAATTGCCATTGCAATTATTCCTCTATTGCTTGCTATTGTTGTACATGAAGTTGCTCATGGCTGGGTGGCTCTTCAACTAGGTGATGACACGGCCTACCGGATGGGACGTCTTACACTAAATCCACTTAAACATATTGATCCCATTGGAACTATTTTGGTACCACTGGTTTTGATTTTAACCGTCGGTTTTGCTTTTGGTTGGGCGAAGCCAGTACCTGTTAACTTTAATAATTTACGAAATCACAGGAGAGACACGGCACTCGTTGCAGTTGCAGGACCTTTTTCAAATTTGCTCAGGGCTATTATCTGGGCACTGATTATTAAATTAGCGAGTTTATTACCAGGTAGCATGGCAATAATAACTTCACCACTTATTCTAATGAGTATATTTGGAGTACTCATAAATGCTATTTTAATGGTCTTTAATTTGATTCCCATTCCACCGACTGATGGTGGACGCATTGCTACCAGCCTGTTACCACCGCGCCTGGGGTATCAATTAAGTCGGGTTGAGCCTTACGGATTGTTTATCATTATTGCACTAATGCTAAGTGGTGTAATCTGGCAATTACTTGGTATCGTCTCACAGACAGTTATGCAAATTATTGCTTTATTACTTTAAGCAGACAAAGTATAAAATTATTTAAACCATTCATTAACATCATCATCTTCCAGTTCAGAAATATCCTGTTCACTTAATTCAATAATACCGGTAGGTAGCTCATCTTCTGAAAGTTGCTTTATAGAAGTTCTTTTAATGCTTTGATGTGTTTCTTGCTTTGGTTGTTTTGATACTTGTTGAAAGGCATTAAAAAATGGCTGAAAGTTTTTTTCTGTTAAACAAATAATAATCTTTTCAGGTGGTATATCCACGCGAGCATCCCAAAAAGAGGTTATCGCACGAAAAAAAGCATGCGCAGTTGTTTCAATCGGTACACCAAAAATTCCGGCACTAATCGCTGGAAAAGCGACTGATTTCCAATCATGCATATCACAGAGCAGTAAACTTCGGGAAATAGCCTGTTGAATTTTTCGCAGCTCATCGCCCTCTCCCATCTTTGGGCCAACCGCATGAATAACAGCCGCATAAGGAAGATGTCCTGCAGAAGTAAAAGCAACCATGCCACTCTCAAGCATGCCGTGTTCTTTTATAAATTGATCACTTTCCTCTTGAATAATATCGCCACCTTGATGTGCAATTTGACCTGCAACTCCACCACCATGTGACAGACCGCCATTGGCTGGATTTACGATAACATCAACAGGAGCCGAAAGAAGATCGCCAACCATGAGTATTAACTCTCGATCACCGAAGAGAAACTGCATGGTTTGTTTTTTATTATTTGTCATGCTTTATTATTTTTTATATGCGTAAACTTTTGCCAGCTTTGGTATACGATTAATTTTCCTGTATTACGGTCACTCTTGACCTTCCCTGGTCTTCGCTACACTCATACGCCCTGTATTACGGTCACTTCTCGACCCTCCCTGGTCTTCGTGACACTCATACGTCCTGTATTACGTATTTTAGAATTTCAACGACTTGTTCTGGAGTTTGACATACTGCATTGGCAGCACCATCAACTTCTTTTAAGGCATGAGTGAGTTCATCATCATGTAACGTAATAATTGATTTACCTAATGCAGATGCATAACCCGCATCAAATGCAGCATTCCATTGACGGTACTTATCCCCAAAACGAACGACAACAATGTCTGAGCTTTCAATCAGGTTACGAGTTCGAATTGCATTTATACCTGATGCTTTTTGATCATGCCAAAAACTATTTTCTTCTTTGCCCAGGATATTGACACCACAATCATCACTTTTTGCATGATCAGTTACTGGATTAGCGAACGAAATATTAAGACTGGCGGCTGACGCACCTTCTTTAATACGTTCACGCCAATCACTGTGTATTTCACCAGAAAGATATACGACCCAATTTTTACTCATTTTCTTTAAACCAACCTTTACTCATTTGCTTGAATGAAGTCACCAAAAATTGCAAAAAATACCTTTAACCAATCAGGCTGTATCACTAATAAAAGAAGAACAAAAACAGCAATTATTCCATACACCCACTTAAACATTACTAGCTCCAAAAGATTTTTAATTATTTTCTATGAGGCGGCGAGTCAGGTGTAATCTAACTTCAGGCTCTTCCGTTAGAGCATGAAATAAATGATGAGGACCTGTTGCCGTTTCAATGTGTTGAGTTAAATCATCACGAATCTCACTATAAAAAGCAAGGATATTTCGGTCCATTTTGTTTAAGGCATGAGACAAAGGATCTTTACGTTGTCGAGCCATAATGGTATCGAATCCATCTTTATAAATATCACCTAAGCAAATATGCACTGCATTAAATAATGTTACCCAGCCGTTAAACCACACCATCATATCAATATCAAAAGATTCACCTGATGGAGCACCTTGGGTAACAACTTCCTGTAAGAGATCTTTTTCTTTAACCGTTTCCCATTCATCTAACAATGCAGCACGTCCATAGCCATCTATTGTTGAGCTGGTAAGTAAAATAGGCGCATTGCTATGTTTATCTAATACAAACGTAATATCTTTTAACACCTTTTCTTTTTCTTGAGGCGCTAATGGATTTGCTTTTAAACGTGGTGATGCTTTCATATCAACCACTTGCATTTGCAAGCCACGTTTCTTTAATTCTGCAGCCAGCCGGGCAACCACACCTTTATTTAATACATCGTGAGAAAAGTTAAGTCCCGTTTGTTTATGCAGCAATGCTAATTGGATTTGAGCAGAATATTTTGGATAGCGCTCAACAATATTGGCAATTTTTGCTACAGGAATACGTTCAGCCAATAAGCCTTTTTTATCAACATAGACTTCTTGATGAAACTCATCAAAACTAATTTGTAACAGTACCATTGCTTTTGGCCATTTCTTAGGACGTGATTTAACCGCCTCGGCCATTTTTCCCATGATTTCATTGGTGATTTTAGGTGTCTCGGCAAAATCACCATTTAATAAAATAGCAAAGTTTTTTATATTCCCCATTGTTCTGATAGCATCGTAAAAATAATCAAGTTGCTTTGTCAGATCCCCTCCGGTAAACAACACGCTATCAGTGTGCTGATTCACTAAATTAAATATCTGTTCCGGGTTTTCATTTTTTCCGCGAAGAGGTCGCCAGGTAAACATACAATGCCGGCATGTTTGCGGACATCCCATCGCAGGAATAATACCTAACTTGCTGTAAAAAGGTTTTTCAATGGTAAAATCAGAATCCGGTAAAGCATCAACCAAAGCTAATCGTTCTAAATCTTCTTCACCCAACATACCTTTATAACGATCGCGCTCATCACTTGCCACTTGCTTAAATTGTTTCATATAACTTTCGGTAAACAATCCAAAGGATTGCCAGATAGAAAGCATGTCCTCCGCAAGTTTTTGTGCATTATTATTTCTACTTTTTAACAAACTTAATAGCTCTACCTGCTGTTTGAGGCCATCATTTGCAGACTGAAAATATTGAATGTAGCCTTCAATAAATTGTTCAGGCGTATCACTCAACAATAGATCCATTAAAAAACCAAATTTCTTGCCTCTGAATGTTTCTAATACCTGGGGTATATAATTGGTGTGTACGTTATGACGTAACCAGAACCATGCATATAAATAACTCATAGGAAAACTAAGCTCAATAGCATCTTCTCGACTAGCCAACATTTCAAACATGGCTCGCCCACTGGTTAAGCGATTGATTTCGTTCTTAAAACGTTGACGCATACTCGTCAGATAGATTGGCAACAAGCTTCCCTGATCAGCCGCGAATGCAATCTTGCCTCCACCACTAACAACGGCGACACCTTGCTGACCATGTTCGCCAAGTAACTCAACTACTTGTTTCGTATTTTCACTCATATATCACTTAATTATTTAACAAGACTTATTTCTACAATTATGTAGATTTTCATCTACAATAAAAACCTATATTATGAATATTTAGTGCTTTTAAATCATAAAAACCTCTAATAATTAAGGAGATAGAAATGGCAGCATATACCTGTAATGTATGTGGAATGAGTGTAGGAACAATGACTTGTGGAACATGCGGTAAAGAATTAGTGCATGGCACAATCACAACGGATGATGGTGAAACTGTACATGTATCAGAATGTCCTGATGGCCATGGGAAAATCAAATCTCCAATGTGTTGTGGTCAGGATATGGAAGCAAAATAATTATTTGCTAAAAAGTCGGTGGTATATTGTAAATTCATGATACTTCCGACTTTTTTCTAAAATTTATTTTAATTCCTCAACAATTAATACCTTAACTGTAAGGCTTTGCATAAGAATCTCATGTAAGGTTCAGCATCAGTAAAACGTTTTACCACTTCTTGCTTAAAGTTTTTTCCAAGCATACTCTTTTCACTAAAATGTGATATTGCAATAAAATCTTTACGTTTAAGATCTTCTATCAGTGGATGTTCTTTGTCATAACCACGCGGTCCATTTTTTAGCGACTCACCACTTAAATCAAAATATTTTCTGAAATTTTTATCATTAATCGCAGCCAACCAGATTTTATCTTTCTCAACAATGGCATCACGTATCTTGCCTAATGTAGATAAGTCCGGTCGCCAAATACCCACACCGACAAAACATTCACCAGGTTCTACATGCACATAAAAACCAGGAGCATGAACATCTCTCCCCATCTCATGCCGAAACTGAATACCAATATTGGTTTTATAGGGAGACTTATCTCTACTAAAACGAACATCTCGATGAACACGCATTAATGAACCACCCACTTTTTTTGCTATAGCAAGAAAATGTGGTGACAGATGAGTAATGTCATTTTCCATGTCATCAATAAAGTTTAATGCTGGAGTGCGAATTAAGTCTTCATAGTCGGATTTGTTTTCATGGAACCAGTCACGCGTATTATTTTCTTCAAGTTTTTTTAAAAAAGACATTCCTTCTTTTGTAAAATAGGGGGTGGTCATAATGCTATCCTTGCTAATCGCTATTCATCATAATTTATTAATTAATATCAAATCACCCAGTGCAGATTTCATTTCTTCAAGCGTTAACGGTTCAATTTCATGTGGATCGTTCCAATGGCCACAGACTAATTGTTTTACATCTTTTTGTTGATTCGAGTGTAAACTTATAATAGTTGCATACATAACAATACTGGGACCACCATCATCGCTGGCATACCTTGTTTTAATTAATCCCGATTTTTGTCCATAATTACTCATTACGTTCCTGATGTTCAGTCTAGAATAATCTCTTTCCCCTTCAATGATATTGGTTACTTTAAATTCACCTGGCAGTATTTCTTGTTGATGTGACGCTTCCTTATTTACATATATCATGCAATGAGGTTCATAAATATCAACAGTATTATAATTTTTAAGTGGAGCAACTTTACCGTTAGCGATATAAATAAAAGAGCGATCTTTGGGAATGATCAGTTTTTGCGTAAGGCGTAATGTTGAGCCAACAGGTAAAAGCGCCTTAACGTTCATTGGGTTTTTAACCTGCGGTAAACTGCAGGATGTGGTTAATAAAACTAAAAAAAGCGTAATTACTTTATTCATAGCAGGCTCCTTATCACATTATCTTACTCAGCTAAATCATGCGCCTAATTAGAAAGTATAAAAAGAACAAAGTTCACATTAATTCATTGTTCAGCTTATAAAGCATAAGAAATATTAATCGCACCAAAATTCGTTTCATCTTTCTGCGTTTTAAATTCTTTAGTTCGAATCATATTGCTGATAGAAAAACGCAGACTTCCTGCCAGGTAAACAAAGCCATATTGAAAGTCTCCAACAAAAGGGTTTTTGTCTACGCTGTGACTATCAGTGAAAGAGTTTCCATCAAGGAAAATATTTCTAGCAACCGCACGCCCTTCGATACCCGCAAAAAAGTACCAGCTATTTTGACTCTTAGGTCTGAATAATGACAAGCCGGGGAAACCCGGACGAATATTCGGTGGTGCTAAATCACCATCGAGATGTGTTCCAAAACGAAACATGACACCTGCTGCGGCATAAGTGTAAACGTTACCTAATGCCAGGTTAATATGCGGTGTCATACCATAATCGAATGAACCAACCGGATTTACTTCCCGCCAAAATCGACTATATGAAATCCCTATAGCTAACTCATCATTTAACTGATTATCCCAACCTTTGGGACTGGCTATGCCAATTAAATTATGAAAACCCGTCTGTGTTTCTTCTGCCTGAGCACTTGGACCAACAATACCTAATGTAAGTTCGATTAAATTACCTGTGGCAACATTATTTTTCCTTGAAACACTCGAGAGCATCGCAGCACTCAAATACAAATATCCCGCATAGGGTCTGTCATCAACGACAAGTGCGGTTGCCTCAGTATTATCCGGGGTAAAGATCTTTTGCCCTAATCGATAATTAACACCATTAAACTCTCCATCAGTATCAAATGACCAAAGGAAGGATGCGAGATCTTCAAGCCATTGTTCACGATGCCCCATTAATGTTCTTGATAGTTCAGTTCCATGAGTATAATAACGATCACCAGATTGAGAAAAGAAATCATTTTCAAGTTGAATACTCCAGTACTCTTCCTTGATGGTTTTCATACCACCATCAAAAGAATTTGCCACACGAACAGTACTTACGAATAAAGAAAAACAAAGTATTAGCCAAAGATATTTTTTGTCTAATCGACTACCAGGTAATTTTTGTACATTCATATTCAGGTTACTTCTGGTAAGGGTTGGGTTGTCTTGGCTGGCGAAATATCGTCACCTATCCATTTATCCATTACGACGCATGCCGTTAAATCACCACTAACATTCACAGTCGTTCGACACATATCAAGAATTCGATCTACCCCAAGAATTAAGGCAATACCCGAAGCAGGCACCCCTATACCTTGTAAAATTGTCGCAAGAATAACAATACCCACACCCGGTGTACTTGGAGAGCCAATGGATGCACCTATGGTCGTTGCAGTGAGTAACAATAAATCACTCATACTTAACTCAATCCCAAATACCTGGGTCAAAAATACTGCAGCAATAACCTGATAAAGTGCCGTACCATCCATGTTCACAGTTGCTCCCAGTGGCACAACAAACTGAGCAATAGATTTACGCACGCCTAATTTTTCGTGTGCCGTTTTCATGGATAAAGGCATTACCGCAGCTGAACTTGAAGTAGAAAATGCCAGTAATTGCGCTTCACGAATTGCGCCTAAAAATTCTTTAGGGTTCTTACCCGAAACAAGTTTTACAATTAAAACATAAACACTTAACAAAAATAATAAACCAAGTATTACTGTTGCCACATAAACGGACATTCCCATCACCGCATCAATACCTATACGAATGGTGACGTCGCAAAGCAAACCAAATACTGCCAGAGGTGCAATCATCATCGCCCAATTAACTATTTTTAACGTAACAGCCTGAATACTGCTCAGCAAAGCAAAAATGAGTTTGCTTTGACGTTTTTCCAGTGCCAACATTGCTACGCCGATAAAAATGGCATAGATAACAATGGCAAACATATCTTTATCAATAAGAGATTTAAAAAGATTTGAAGGAACAAGTTGCACAATGTGTTGAGGTAATCCTATATCAACATGCTCACTTACTGCAGTAGTTACAGTTGCAGGCGTTTCGCCAACCATTGCCCGAATTAAATCAGAATCAATAAAAGTCCCTGGTTCAATTACCATTGCCAAAGTAATTCCAAGCACAACTGCGATTGTCGTGGTCATAACAAAATATGGCGTGATTCGTAAACCTACTTTCTTTAAAAATTCTGAATCACCACTAGAGGTAATACCAATAATAATGGACGACAAAACCAATGGAATAACGACCATTTGTATAACCGCTAAAAATAATTGACCCGGTAAGGCAACCCATTGAGCTATCCCATAAGCAAATGAATCAGAAACCAAGGCAAGACCGGATGGCGATAACAGCAACCCCAGTCCAACTCCCAATACCATTGCCAGTAAAACCTGCATCCAAAGATGGGTACGAATAAGTAATGGTTTTGTATTTTTTTGCATAGGAATGAACTTTTTTATCAGTTGATGGCTTAAAAATCGAGTATCATCTATTACAGAGTATAAATCTAAGCCAGGTATAATCGCGAATAGAATAAATGACTCAACCATACATTATTTTTGTCCCAGGGAAAAATCCCAAACCTTCACCTGAACAACACCATGCTTTGCTCTGGCGAGTTCTATTAGAAGGGGTACGTCGAGCTGAGCCTCTGATAGCTGACAACTTAAGTCAACACATTGATAACTTTAAACTCATTGCCTGGAATTACATTTACTATCATGTAACTAAAGATATTAATCGTGATCTACCGTGGATAGATGCCCTGCTCAACCAGCATTGCCCTACCGAACAGGATATTAAGGATGCAACTGCAACACATAAAAAATTAATTCGTTTACTTTACAGCATCGGTGACCACTTTCCTTTCCTGATAAAATTATTACCAAGTGAACTCCAATCAATAGCTGAAGAAACTCAACGCTATTTTAAAAATAAGAATAATATTGCTTGCGATGTGCGAGAAATATTAAAACAAGAACTCCGTCCTCTTTTAGATAGTACAGAACAAGTTCTACTTATTGGCCATAGCATGGGTTCGGTTATCGCATATGATGTTTTGTGGGAACTTTCTCATATTGAAAACCTTCCCGGCAAGATTGACTTTTTAACCATTGGTAGCCCTTTAGGGATGAATTACGTCCAACATAGACTAATGGGAAATAACTACTCAGGTAGAAAGAAATATCCCACCAATATTCGCAACTGGATCAATATATCAGCAGAAGGTGATGTTACCGCTCTGGATCTTATTTTCTCAGATGACTTTTCTGAAATGCGTGAGCTAAATATTATTGAATCTATCGAAGATCATTGTGAGGGAATATACAACTTCTTTCATAATGATAAAGGACTTAATTGTCACCGTTCTTACGGCTACCTGGTTAACCCTGCTGTGGGTAAAGTAATTGCAGATTGGTGGCAACACTCGAACAGTTAAAGAGTTAGAGAGGGGTATTCCCTCTCTATTTCACATTAAACAGTTAAATTATTTTTTCTTCCTATTCTTACATCTATACGTTCCATCATTCCATTTTTTTGTTTCAGTTGAATAATAGCCACCAAAACATGCACCATAATAAATAGTGCCAATACTAGGAAGAGAGTATTGATTTTGCTTTACTTGTCCTGCTTTAAGAACGGTATGCTTTTGATAATATTTTCCGTTTTTTCCACATCTTCCACGTTTATATCGCTTTCCATTATTATCATGACACCAAACCACTTCAATTTTTTGTTGGCATGTATTAGTTAATGTTTGACTATCATTTCGAGAACCATATTTTGATTTATGATATCCAACTGAAATGCATTCCTTAGCATCTCCAGCAAATGAAATTTGAGTTATACCTAATAGTAAGACTAAAAAAATTATTTTGTTTTTCATGTGTTTGTCCGTCATTAAATATTGTGTTTGGCTATATTTAACTATTCCAAGGAAATAATCCAGCATATTTTATATACAATAAAATCTCTCAGAGACAACCTGTTTTTCAGGTTCATTTCAGTTTCACCTGATATTGTTTAGCCATCAAAGTATTCTGCTGGAGAAAATCATGTCAAATAATGAAAATACCGTAAAAGTCTGGGACCCTTTTGTCCGCATATTCCACTGGACGCTTGTGCTGTCTTTTTTCATTGCTTATATAACTGAAGAAGACTTTCTCGACATCCACAGCTTTGCCGGCTACACCGTTCTGGCATTGCTCTCTTTACGTATTATTTGGGGAGTAATTGGAACACGCCATGCTCGCTTTAGTGATTTCGTCTACTCACCTAAAACGATAAAAACATTCGTCAAAGACACCCTACTTCTAAAAGCAAAAAGGTACCTCGGCCATAACCCTGCGGGGGGTGCAATGATTATATTGATGATCATTAGTCTGCTAATAACAACGCTAACCGGTTTAGCAATTTATGGCATTGAAGAGCAGGCAGGTCCACTAGCGAGTTGGTATATACAAGGGGATAGCCTTTGGGGGGATGTCTTTGAAGAGACGCATGAGTTTTTTGCCAACTTTACTTTATTCCTTATCTTTATTCATGTTGCTGGTGTCATAGTTGAAAGCTTTATTCACAAGGAAAATCTTGTGAAATCAATGATCGACGGCAAGAAACGTTCTGACACTGACTCACATTAAGCAGGAAATATTATGAAAAAATTATTAATCAGTTTTGTTACGACAGCTTTATTAGTCACTCCAGTCTCATCTGTTTTTGCTGATGAGGCCACAGTAAACATGTTAATGAAAAGCTACCAGTCACAAGGGGCAAAGAGTGGTAATGCTTTACGCGGTGAACAGTTTTGGAATAAAACTTTTTCAGGTAAAACTCCCTTTACAGAACGGAGTTGTAAATCATGTCACAGCGCTAATCTCAAAAATAAAGGAGAGCATGTTCGCACTGGAAAAGAGTTAAAACCATTAGCACCATCGATTAATAAATTAAGCCTGACCAAGGTTAAAAAAGTAAACAAATGGTTTAAACGAAATTGTAAATGGACAATAGGTAAAGAATGTAGCGCACAGGAAAAAGCAGATATCTTAGCTTTCATTAAGCAACAATAATTAATCGGAGAAGCAAAATGAAATACCCCATTATTATAACCTCAATTATCTTTACCGCAGGTGTACTCACCATACCCGTGGTCTTTAGTGATGACGACAGACGTGAATATCGTCAGCGCTCAGTGGGTGTAGCACCCATTTTTTCACCAACATATAAAGAAGAATGCAGCAGTTGTCACATGGCATATCCTCCCGGGTTATTACCAGCCCGTTCATGGAAAAAAATAATGGCCGGCTTAGAGACACATTTTGGTGATAATGCAGAGCTCGATCTAGAAACATTTAAAAATATTTCTGAATTTCTTATTTCTAATAGTGCAGATGATTCAGTATATAGACGTTCACGTAAAATCATGCGTTCACTTAATGATAAAGATGTCCCCTTAAGAATCAGTAAAACACCTTATATTATTAACAAACATGATGAAATTCCTGATAAGTTGATAAAATATAATAAAAAGGTAAATAGTCTGAGTAATTGTAGTGCTTGTCATAATAAAGCTGAACAGGGCCTGTTTAGTGAAGATGGTGTCAATATCCCCGGTTATGGGCGCTGGGACGATTGAGCTTAATCAGGCTATACTTTAAAGACGGATATCATTATGAAAAATAGTCTCAAACTTTTAACACTTAGCTTACTTATTATCTTGTCCGTACCTCTTTATGCCGATGATGATAATGATGAAGCTAAGCGCCTGGTAGACTCCGGTGAGATCCTTGAGCTTGAAGTTGTTTTGCAAAAGGCACGTGAGATACAACCCGGTAAAGTTCTCGAGGTGGAACTTGAAAGAAAAAAAGGGAAAAGAATCTATGAGATTGAACTCTTGGCTCCAAACGGTACTGTTTTTGAATTAAAGTTTGATGCCAAAACAGGTAAACATTTATCAACCGAGAAAGAGGATTAATATTGCGTTTATTACTGGTAGAAGATGATCGTGAGCTTATCGCAAGCCTGAAGAAACCTCTTAAAGATGCAGGTTATGTTGTTGATGTTGCTGAAGACGGCATTGAGGGTGAATATCTTGGTAATGAAAACATCTACGATATCGCGATACTTGATCTTGGTTTACCAAAACGTAACGGCCTTGAAGTACTGTCCAACTGGCGAGAAGCAGATAATAAATTACCGGTTATTGTGCTCACTGCACGGGATACATGGCAAGAACGTGTCGATGGTTTTAAATCGGGAGCAGATGATTACCTGGGGAAACCCTTTCATATCGAAGAATTGCTTGCACGCATCACAGCCCTGCTTCACCGTAGTATACAATCCCCCGGCAGCTCACTAAAAAGTGGCAATCTAACATTAGATGAAGAACGACAAACCGTGACCACTGAAGATGGTCAAACACACACACTAACGGGCACAGAGTTTCGATTACTACGGTATTTTCTTCTTAATAGCGGTCACATACTCTCTAAGTCTCGCCTAACAGATCATCTTTATAATTTAGATTCAGATAAAGACAGCAATGTCATAGAAGCCTATATCAAACGATTAAGAAAAATACTTGGCAAAGAATGTATTGAAACACGCCGGGGCCAGGGTTATATCTTTAAAGAGTCACAGCAATGAAATCTATTCAATCCAGATTAGCAACCGGTTTATTGATCAGTTTAATCCTGGTGTTTTTAATACTATGGCTGGCTGTCAGCAGTAATATACAAAAACTTTCAGAGAATTATATTGCTTCACGCCTGGAGCATGATATTGAAACTTTGCTCACTGCTGTATCTTTTGATAAAAAAAACACACTCACTATAAATGAGAAATACATTAACAGTATTTATAATCGGCCATTCTCAGGGCATTATTATACTATCCAACATAATCAAACCTTATTTCGTTCTCGTTCATTGTGGGATCAAAATTTAACTTCAGCAAAAATCACCGGTAACAACTATGTTAAAACAGTTCAAGATGGCCCCGAAAAGCAATTGCTCATTACGATAAGCGGACATTTTAATAAACAAAAACAAAACATTACTATTAACATTGCAGAAGATCTAACACCAATAATTGAAAATATTCGCCAATTCAAAAATTACTTTTCCGTAATATCGTTACTTATCCTTTTAAGCCTGTTATTGATTCAATTTGTTATTTTAAGAAACGGATTGAAACCACTAAGAAAAATACACCATGAACTCTCTGAACTTGAAAAAGGTACAATTAATGAGCTAACTGCTGACGTACCTAGTGAACTGAAATCTGTTGTGAATGAAGTCAACCATCTATCCTTGGCACTCCATATGAGACTTAAACGTTCAAGAAACGCACTTAGCGATTTGTCACACGCAATAAAAAAACCTTTAACCCTGTTGCAAAATTTTAACGATGAACATCAGGGTAAACTTGATAAAAAAACAAGTGAGTTTTTGGATAAGCAAATAATATCGATCCAAAACATTACCGATAGAATACTAAAGCGGGCCAGAATCGCAGGCACATCAAAATTTAACACGCCATTTAATATTAATGAAGACTTACCCTTATTAATAAAAACGATCAGAACAATGTATCCAGATAAAAATATAAATATAACTTCAAACATCCCGGAAACATTAGAAATACAGGTTGATCGTGAAGATATGTTAGAGCTACTAGGTAATCTGATTGAAAACGCATGGAAATGGGCCAACAGCACTATCGTCATTAACATCAGGCAAGAAAAAAATATAACCATAATCATTGAAGATGATGGGCCGGGAGCTAATGCAGAATCACTTAATGAATTAGCTAGCCGTGGTATACGTCTTGATGAAACAGTTAGTGGTTATGGCTTTGGACTTGCTATTTCAGCAGATATAATTAATGACTATGAAGGCAGTTTAGTTTTTAGCCGTTCTGAAAAACTAGGCGGTTTTAGAATCAACATAGAACTTCCTATCAAATATTAATTTAGCGTTTAATAATTACTATGCTAACAATTCTTTCACACAGTTGCGTCCCGATTCTTTAGCTTTATATAAAGCCTTATCAGTACGTATTAAAATACTGGACTCAGTATCACCCTCAATATAATGTGCAACACCAAAACTGCATGTGATCTGGCCAATATTTTCAAAAACATTTCCTTCAATAACTTTACGGATTTTTTCTGCAAATTCTATTACTTTTTCAGCGTGACTTTCAGAATCTATAATCAAAAACTCTTCCCCTCCCCAACGCCCAAGCATATCAATTTTACGTACATTTAAAACCAGCAATCGGGCAATTTCCTGCAAGACATAATCTCCTGTCTTATGTCCATAAGTATCATTAACATCTTTAAATTTATCGATATCCATAAGAATAAGACTAAACGAACTATTGTTTCGTTGTGCTCTTTCTATTTCGAAAGCAAGAGTTTCGTCTATTTTTCTTCTATTATAAAGGTTAGTAAGTTTGTCCGTTACAGAAAGTTTTTCAAGCTCAAGGGTGCGGTCTTTAACCAGATTGTTTAGCTCTTCTTCATGGAGATCTGCCTGCTTAATAGCGGGTAGCACTATAAAAACAGATTCCAGTACAAGCGTGAGTAATATTCCGATTAATATAAAAAGTTCTCTCGCAAGTAAGTGTTTTGTCTTTAATCCACTTTCATATTCAAAAACATTAACCGCATCATTAAGTATGGGGAGTAAGGTAAAGGAGAACGAATCAATCTGATAAAGTGATGATAATTCTTCATCTTCTATAAATTTTGCAACAAGTTCAAGGTAATGCTCTACTCTTGCATTAAGCTGTTTAGGATCTTCATAATAGATAGCGGTAGTTGCAGCTGAGTGTGTGTGCATAGCTATTATATGTGCATGATTCAGCTTCATCTCTTCATAAAGTGAAACAAGATGTTCTTTAACTTCTTTATTTCTGGAATCATAAAATCGGGTGGCTATCAACGGGATTTTTTGCGAAAGCATACGCTGCTTACCCGTTATATTAATAATATTAGCGAACTTTTGTTGGCTTTTAATAATTTGTGTTGTTGTAAAATAGGCAAACATCGCCCATCCAGCCAAACTAGAGAATACAATAATATAAATATATTTATGCTTAAGCATGTATAACACTCTTCAATTAATATTGATTCTGTGTTTTAGAACTTTTAAAAACCCATGATAGTACAGCTCCAACAGTAAAAGAATCTTTTTGCCTGATTAGAGGGCTGTCAATAAATGTGGCATCACTTAAATTATCATACCGAGCAAATAAACCAAAGAATATTTTATCAAAACGTTTGCTAAACGTCGCTGTTATGCGAGAGCCACTGTATCCTGCTTGCGCATTATAAGATGGGCGGCTTGCGGTGGCGTACTGTGGTGCAACCTTATAAAAATAATTATTATAATCTTCACTGGCCCAGGTTGGTCCTGCGGAAATGGCAGATTCCCATCCAGCATTAAAATAACGAAGTTGTAGGTATGGCGAAAATACCCAACCTATATTTTCTGTCTGCTTAAAATCTGTAGCAAAAGCGGTACGTAAAGGTAATGCGAAACGAAAACGGAGATTTTTGCCTTCGGACTGGTAAAGGTTAAATTGAATTCTTGGGCCAACTTCAATGATATGACCGAGATCCGCCATACCTACTCTAGCTCGATTGTCATCACTATCTACTTGTAGCGCAAAAGCCATACTGACATCAATTTTAATGTCTTCACTATTGTAAAAATAGAAGCGTCCGCCTTCTCTGTCAACCTTAAGCCTTTCACCATTATAGCGAACATAAGGAATAGGCGAGACATATACTGCGCGCTGATCAGAACCTCGATAATGCGGCATACTTAACGCGCCCAAACCTACACCTAGTTCCAACGTTGTATTTTCAGAAGAACTTGATTCATCTGCGTAACTGTAAGAACTAAATATTAAAAAAATAACTGTAAAACAGGTTTTTACTAAAGATAGTATTTTTATATCCATAAATACATTATACATTCTTTGAGCTGCAATATTCAATAA
>JAUVGM010000202.1 GCA_030593785.1 Gammaproteobacteria bacterium
GTTTACTGTTTCATGAAAAAGTTGAGCTGCGCAATTATCAGCACTTACTATCGTTGGAAGGCAAATTGATAAAGCTATAAAAACAAAAAGCGTCCATTTGGACGCTTTTTGTTGTACATACGAACTGTCTGACATGACAAAAATAAATAAATTATTTTTTGCCGTACTTCTGGTTGAACTTGTCGACACGTCCTGCAGTATCTAATAATTTTTGCTTACCCGTGAAAAATGGGTGACATTGTGAGCAAACTTCAATTGATTGATCTTTGCAGCTAGCTGAGCGAGTTTTAAAAACACTGCCACAACTGCACGTCACTGTAATTTCTTCGTATGCTGGATGGGTTTCAGCTTTCATTTTAAAGACCTCTAGTTTAATCAGTGCATCGCTTTCTGATTAAGATTTACCTAAATCAGCACCATGCACATTATTGGACGGGCGATCATACGGAAAAGACCGTGTCGCAGCAAGCTTTTATCGTGATTAGCAGTATTTATATTTAGCTATTGGATTTAACTGGGAAAGGGATGATGTTTGCCTCGAATGCGGGTGTGGGAGCAGATAGGCCATTTTCTGACTGGGCCCGTAGCAATTCAGCGAGATGTTCAAATGTTTCCCACATGAGTTCAGATATCGCGAGACAAGCCGCAGTAGCAGAATCTTTATGTTGTTCCCGGATTCGGTCAATTTTCCATTGTAAGGCGCGAAGGCGTTGTTGCCGTTGGCTGGTCGCTCTATCTATAACAGCAGATATTTTATCTTGCCGTAATTGCTCAAATTTCTGCGGATCAGTGGAAGCTAAAATCGACCAGAATTCAAAATCGATATTGCTAATTGAATCTCCTGACATTCGACTACTCTCCTACATATATTGACAGCAACTTAATATAGTAAGCCTAGCCATTATGAGCCGGTAAATCTGCTAAAAAGGCATATTTCTCCCTATATTGTGATTTAGCATGTTGGATTTATAAAGATTTGTCAAAAACACATACAATTTATGTATAAATTACATGAGCTTAATTATTTATCTTATTAAGAAGCCTAGATAAGCTGGATAAATTGGAAAAGTTGAAGATTTACGCTTAGACATAAAAAAGGGGATAATTGAACATTACCCCCTTATTAAGCCAGAAATTTGTTGAAGACTTATTTCAAGCTTATTTTTTCCTACTTCTTCATGGAATCAAAGAATTCATTATTGGTTTTAGTGGCTTTTAGGCGATCATGCAAAAACTCCATGGAAGCAATTTCATCCATGTCATGAACAACTTTTCTTAAAATCCACATTTTTTGCAGTTCATCAGGTTTAGTCAGTAACTCTTCTCGACGGGTACCTGAGCGATTGATATTAATCGCAGGATAGAGACGTTTTTCTGCCATCTTACGGTCGAGGTGGATTTCCATATTACCTGTGCCTTTGAATTCTTCGTAGATAACGTCATCCATGCGTGAACCCGTTTCAACCAGCGCGGTAGCAAGGATTGTGAGTGAACCACCTTCTTCAATGTTACGTGCAGCACCAAAGAAACGTTTTGGACGGTGTAAAGCGTTAGCATCAACACCACCGGTGAGTACTTTACCGGATGAAGGAATTACGGTGTTATAGGCGCGAGCGAGACGGGTAATCGAATCAAGTAGAATCACAACATCTTTTTTATGTTCAACCAGGCGTTTTGCTTTTTCAATTACCATTTCAGCAACCTGAACATGGCGACTGGCGGGCTCATCAAATGTTGAAGAAACGACTTCGCCACGCACTGAGCGTGACATTTCGGTTACTTCTTCCGGACGTTCATCAATCAGTAACACGATTAAATGACATTCAGGATGATTGTGAGTGATGGCATGGGCAATATCATGCAGCATCATCGTTTTACCTGCTTTAGGAGGAGAAACAATCAGTCCACGTTGACCTTTTCCTATCGGAGCGGTGAGATCAATAATACGTGCAGTCATATCTTCGCTACTGCCATTTCCCACTTCCAGTTGAAGGCGTTCAGTTGGATGTAGCGGTGTTAAGTTCTCAAACAAAACTTTATGTTTTGAATTTTCAGGTGCATCAAAATTAATTTCGTTAACTTTGAGTAGGGCAAAATAACGTTCACCATCTTTAGGTGGGCGAATTTTTCCGGCTACTGTGTCGCCGGTGCGCAAGCTAAAACGTCGAATCTGGCTGGGTGATACATAAATATCATCGGGGCCGGCAAGGTATGAGCTATCAGCCGATCGTAAAAACCCAAAACCATCCTGTAAGATTTCTAATACGCCGTCTCCGTATATATCCTCACCGCTTTTGGCGTGGGATTTCAGAATGGAAAAAATGATGTCTTGTTTGCGGGAGCGAGACAGGCTTTCGATACCCATTCCAGAAGCAATTTTAATAAGTTCAGGAACGGGGTTTTTTTTGAGTTCAGATAGATTCATTTTTGAGGGTTTCTTTAGATTGTTTGGACGTTTTTGTTAATTCGGATACGACACGGAATTGCGCGAAGGCGGAATTACAGCGTATTGGTTTTTAAGTTTGTTTTTAGAAGTTTTGAGATTTTTCAGCTCGTTGGTATACGAAGCGAAATGATTAAATAGTTTTGAAATTAATTATGTTACGAACATTAGCACTAAAATCTAAAAACGTCCAGTTTTGAGGGCTACTCGCGACCTGAACGTTAATGAATTTAGGTTTACAGATTACTGTCGATAAATGCGGCAAGTTGGGATTTAGATACGGCACCCACCTTGGTTGCTTCAACATTGCCATTTTTGAAAATCATTAATGTTGGAATGCCACGAATACCAAATTTTGGTGGTGTCGCAGGATTTTCATCAATGTTCAATTTAGTGACTTTAAGTTTGCCAGCATATTCTTCAGCAATCTCATCAAGAATAGGGGCAATCATTTTACAAGGGCCACACCAGTCTGCCCAGTAATCTACTAATACGGGTCCTTCTGCGTTAACAACTTCCGCATCGAAAGTGTCGTCTGTGGCATATACGATCTTGTCGCTCAATGTAGTGTCTCCTATGACGTAAACTATTTTTTATTGTAGTCGTTATTTAAAAAAATCTATAGCACCATTTGAGCCTAAGCGAGTGTTTATTTCAAGTCTAATCTTGACAAGATCTGTTAGACTACGCGCCATGAGTGAACAACATTTAACCGATATAAAATTTTCCAGCTTTGATTTGCCGGCAGAAGTGCTGCAAGGTGTTGAAGAATCAGGCTTTTCTTATTGCACACCGATTCAAGCTGAGTCTCTACCTGTTGCTTTGCAAGGTAAAGACATTGCCGGACAAGCACAAACAGGTACAGGTAAAACGGCAGCCTTTTTATTGGCTGCTTATGCTCACCTGTTTAAAAATCCTGCGCCGGAAGCGAGAAAAAAGAATCAACCCCGTTGCATTATTCTCGCACCAACCCGTGAACTTGCGGTACAGATTCATAAAGATGCCGAAATGCTCGGTAAATATACGGGTTTAAGGCATGTTGCTGTATTCGGTGGCACCGGTTATGACACACAAAAACAAGCCATTATTGATGGGGTTGATTTATTGATTGGTACGCCCGGTCGAATCATTGACTACTTCAAACAAGGCGTATATGACCTGAAACAAATTCAGGTTTTAATCTTAGATGAAGCTGATCGTATGTTCGATTTGGGATTTATTGATGATATTCGATATTTAATACGTCGTATGCCAGATGCCGATAAACGTTTAAGCATGTTGTATTCAGCCACCTTGTCACATCGTGTGAGTGAGTTGGCTTACGATCATATGAATGATCCACAAGAAGTGATTATTAAGTCTGAAAAGGTCACTGCCGATCGTGTTACCCAAACGGTTTATTACCCCGCGATGGATGAAAAAGTCCCGTTGTTATTAGGCTTACTTAAAAGTCGCGATGATCAAAAAATTATTATTTTTATCAATACTAAACGCGTTGCGGAACGTATTGATGCTTACTTTAAAACGAATGACATCAATGGTGCGATGCTATCAGGCGATGTTCCGCAAAATAAACGTTTACGTATTGTGGAAGATTTTACCGCAGGTAAAATCCGTGCATTAGTGGCGACTGATGTTGCTGCACGTGGTTTGCATGTTGAAGATGTCAGTTTAGTTATTAACTTTGACTTACCGAATGATGCAGAAGATTACGTACATCGTATTGGCCGTACAGGTCGTGCCGGTGCAAGCGGTGTTGCAATTAACTTTGCTTGTGAAGATTATGCAATGTCACTGCCTGATATTGAAAAATATATTGGTCACAAGATTGAAGTTTCAAGAATAACTAATGAAATGTTGGTAAAGCCAAAAGCACCCGCAAGAATCGAGCGCAAACACAAGCCGCATCAGAAAAAAAATGCGCATAAAACAACATCACAGCACAAAACGGGTAAACCGCATCATCATAAAAACAAGAAAGCAAATAAACCGCAGCAAAAGAAACAGCATGCGAAGCCTCATAGCACTCAGAATCAGGATAAAAAGGCCAGGCCGAATAATGATAATGCTGTGAAGAAAAGCCAGCCTAAGACAACAAGGGCGCCAGAGCCATCAAAACAAGGTTTGATTAAATCATTTATAAGTAAGTTAACACCCTGGTCTTAATTTGTTCATATTTAGGGTGTTAATGTTGATTCAGTAAATATATTAAGCGTTGGTGGTCGGACTAGCACCATATAAAATATAAAGTGGTTTTTAGTGCGGTAAGAAAGCGGAACTCGTTTGAAATACATCTTCTGCAGAAATTGCGGCAAGTCCTAATTCCGGGTGTTGACAGTCTTCAGCACGTAAAATTTTCAATTTGTTCATTTCTGTATATGGGGCACAGTCTTTAGGGTTGTGTATTGAAAAAAGAGCAACAATATTCGTACCGACCGCAGCGCCAATATGCATTGGACCGGTATTGGGAACAATAAGTAAATCCATACGTGCCAGCGTTGCTTTGTAGCGTTCAAAATCGGGTGCTGGCGTTAATAACTCGACACTGTGTTGGCTGGCTTCAATAATTTCCA
>JAUVGM010000256.1 GCA_030593785.1 Gammaproteobacteria bacterium
AACCTCTTCAATTTTATTTTTTACCGATGGCAACATTTGTCAATTTATTGAGCGCACCGGTCATTTTCTTAACAATGGCAGGGCGATTATTAATACCATGGCGATTCGCGATATAGGTAGGGTCATTATACGTTAACCAAACCTGACCATTTTTATCTTTCCAGGCCAATGCTTTCATTGGCAAATCAATACCAGCAGATTGATTACTGGTAAAAAAATGACTGCCTAATTTCGGGTTGCCAAAAATCAATAATTCAGTTGGACGTAAAGGAATTGCTGCTTTTTTCGCGCCTGCTTGATGATTCCAACGCGTCACAATCGTAATCCCTTTTTTACGCAATACATTTTCTAAACGATCCAACGTTACTTTAACGCTGAAATGACTCTTTTTATTTACTAAGCCCTTATCAGCGGCCATGGATACAGCAGGGATTAATGCAACTAAACTTAATAAGACCAATAAACGTTTCATAAACTTCTCCTTTTTATCATTTATTTTTATTTCCGTATGGTATGACTGTAATTATTCTATTTTATTCCCCAAAAAAGCACTTAATATCACTTTTTTAATAAATTAAGCTTCTTTTCGCTTTTTATTAAACCTCTTATCATTGCTTGAGCGACTTTGTTTCTTTAAAAACACCAAAATCAATGAAATAGCAGCAGGGGTAACACCTTGTATGCGAGAAGCCTGACCAATCGTCGTAGGTCTTATTTTTATGAGTTTTTCCTTAACTTCATTAGATAAGCCCGAAACTACCGAATAATCAAAACTTTCCGGGATCGTTTTATCATTGTTACGTTGTTGCCGCTCTATTTCATCGCGCTGACGCTCAATATAACCTGAATATTTAGCCTGAATCTCAACCTGTTCCGCAACAACAGGATCAACTTTTGGATGTTCCATTGTCGAGATACTCATAAGTGAGTCATAACTAACATCTGGCCGTCTTAATAAATCTTCAAGCCGTGCCTCACGAATTAGCGGCTTTTTAAAGACTCTTTCTTGTTCTTCAATCGATACTGTGTCTGGCCGTACAAAAACATCATGTAAACGTTGCTGTTCTGCCGCGATTGCGTCGCGTTTTGCTTCGAAATGCGCCCATCGTTCATCATTAACTAATCCCAGCTCTCGTCCTTTTTCTGTTAATCGCAGATCCGCATTGTCCTCTCGTAACATCAAACGATATTCCGCTCGCGAGGTAAACATTCGGTAAGGTTCTTGTGTTCCCATCGTGATTAAATCATCAATCAACACACCAATGTATGCTTCATCTCGGCGTGGCGTCCAGGATTCTTTGCCTTGAACTTTCAACGCTGCATTCATTCCAGCAATGAGGCCTTGTGCGGCGGCTTCTTCATATCCGGTTGTGCCGTTAATTTGGCCAGCAAAAAATAAGCTTTCCACATATTTTGTTTCCAGCGAAGGTTTTAACTCCTGTGGATCAAAATAGTCATACTCAATCGCATAACCCGGTCGCATAATAAACGCGTTTTCAAAGCCCTTTATCGAACGAACGAGCTCTAACTGAACATCAAAGGGTAGACTGGTTGAAATACCATTTGGATATATTTCGTTTGTTGTTAACCCTTCTGGCTCAACAAAGATCTGATGGGCGATTTTATCAGCAAATCGCACCACTTTATCTTCAATTGAAGGACAATAGCGTGGACCGACACCTTCTATTACACCACTGTACATTGGCGACCTGTCCAAACCACCACGAATTATCTCGTGTGTCTTTTCATTGGTATACGTGATGTAGCAACTGATTTGATCGGGATGATCTTCTTCTTTACCTAAAAATGAAAAAACAGGTGTTGGTGTGTCACCCGGTTGTTTTTCCAGCACAGTAAAATCAATCGTTTTGCCATCCACTCGTGGTGGCGTACCCGTTTTAAGCCGTTGCACATTAAATGGCAACGCACGTAATCGGCGGGATAGGGCATTTGATGGTGGATCACCTGCTCGGCCACCTTCAAAATTTGATTGGCCAATATGAATTAAGCCACCTAAAAATGTACCCACCGTAAGAACGACCGATTTAGCTTTGAATTTCAAACCCATTTGGGTCACAACACCCACAACTTCATCGTTTTCAACAATTAAATCATCAACCGCTTGCTGAAAAAGAGTTAGATTTTCTGTATTTTCCAGTACTTCCCGTACCGCTTGTTTATATAAGATCCGATCAGCCTGGGCGCGTGTTGCCCTTACAGCCGGCCCTTTGCTGGCATTCAAAATTCGAAACTGAATTCCTGCTTTATCGATGGCCTGAGCCATTAATCCACCCAAAGCATCGATTTCTTTTACTAAATGTCCTTTGCCAATACCACCAATTGCTGGATTGCAGCTCATTTGACCCAATGTTTCGATGTTATGTGTCAGTAATAATGTTGAAACACCCATACGTGCAGCAGCCAAAGCAGCTTCTGTACCGGCATGGCCTCCGCCAACAATGATCACATCAAATTGTTGTTGATAAAACATGGAAAAAATCACCTATAAACGGTTCAAATCTTGGGGGGTGCTATTGTACGGATTGCTTAAACTTTATCCATATATCATTTTCATAATTCTGCTAAATAATATGCAAATTGCAAAATTGTGTTAAATATCACATACATAGCTTGTGGTAAATTCACATTCAAGACTAATATTATCTATAAGGTAGAAAATGGCTGCGTTAATGCAAAGTATTCACGTAAATAAGACAGCTCAAAATATGCCATTTTTAAAGATAATCAGGTATTACAGTGAACAGCGTCAACTCAAGTACAACAACTAAAACTCCGGATATATTTGATATCCGTCCTGCTGCTGTTAAAAAATGGGTTGAGCAACTTCCACTAGGCAGTACCGGTGAATCAAGCAAGCAACTTTATCATGCATTAAGACAAGTTAACCAACAACAAAATTCATTCGAGCATCACCTGGAATTTTTAGAATTAATTTCTCCAACGCTTACTTTACTTTATCCCAGGCTATCGAAATATTTTAACGGCGTATCTCTGCCCTTAAATACAAAAACGCGAAATGTCATTCATATTACAACTGCTTTATTAACCGAAATTTTACTGGGTTACCAAACTATTCTTCGCTCATTAGTTACCAAAAAACCCTTTGGCTGGAAAAAACCTTTTTCGCTTGCGCTGCATCACACATTTATTTATTCCTCGAAAATTTTATGTACTCAGCGTCTTGCTTATCGAACAAACGCAAAAGGCATCTGGCGTGAAATATTTTGGTGTTATCAACAAGCCGCAAATTTAAAATTATTAAATAAAAGTTTTCGTAACTGTACTGAAAAAAATGAAAAAACAGCTATCGAATATGAATTCAAAAAACTTTTATTATTATCACTTCTTTCTGCAAATGATTTGGGTCAAAAGAATATGCAAGAAGTGCATAACTTAATGCCCTTATGGATAAAAAATTCAGATATTTTAATCAACGAGCCCGATGAAAAAGAAACCTGCTTTACACTAAATTTATTGAGTGATGTTCCGCCATACCTCATTGGTACACGTAATGATAATACTCAACAAACTGTTGATCGACATTATCTTTCAACCCATAAATTAAAAACAATATTATCAAAATATTTAAACAATATTGGTGATGACCGTGCTATCAAAATAGGAAAAAATATTTTATCTAAAAAATCTATTCAATCATTATTAACAACCTGGTCTCGAAATCATTTAAGAACCGAAGTCCGAAAAACAGGGGCTGGATTTGTTGATATTATTACAGGTATTACCGCAATTCATTTTGTCTTGAACCAGCAAGATCAACCTGCTTATGATGAAGTATCTACCAATTTACCTGATGACATTACTGATTTTGAATCTACTTTAACGATTGAACCCATCAATCATAACTCTAAATATGACATGTTAAACCTCGATCACTTTTTAGCAAACTCTGATCAAAAAGAGGATGTTTGGGGAAAGGTATATGAAAATAACATTAATGCACCACAAGCTGTTGCAAACTGGACAGAAAGTGGTATCTACAAGGTTTATAATTTTACTAAAAGTATTCTTTTAGATTACAGCAAA
>JAUVGM010000183.1 GCA_030593785.1 Gammaproteobacteria bacterium
GTTGCAAAACAAGAAGCAGGTAAGACCGTTTTTTATCGAGCCGAACGTGAAGCTCAAGTTTTACGTAAAGTTATGGATCGTAATGAAGGGCCATTATCAAACGAAGAAATGGCACGTTTATTTCGTGAAATAATGTCAGCATGTCTTGCTTTAGAACGAGTAATGAAAATCGCATTTCTTGGACCTGAAGGTACATTTACCCAAGCGGCTGCGTTAAAGCATTTTGGGCATTCAGTACAAACCTTACCTATGACAACCATTGGTGATGTGTTTCGTGAAGTTGAATCAGGTACTTCATCTTATGGTGTTGTGCCCGTTGAAAATTCTACAGAAGGTGTGATTAACCATACCCTAGATGAGTTTATGAATTCATCATTAAATATTTGCGGTGAAGTTGATTTACGTATTCATCATAATTTGTTGGGTAACGTTGAAGATATTAAAGATGTGAAAAAAGTTTATTCACATCGTCAGTCTTTAGCGCAATGTCGAAAGTGGTTAGACACGAATTTAAGTAATGTCGAGCAGATTGATGTCAGTAGTAATGCTGAAGCAGCAAGGTTAGCGTCAAATGAGAAGGGTGCAACAGCTATTGCTGGAGAAACCGCTGCCGAAATTTATGAATTAAAAACTATTGTAAGCAATATAGAAGACGAACCTGATAACACTACACGTTTCCTTATTATTGGTGAACGTGTTCTTCCTGCCAGCGGAGCTGATAAAACGTCAATGTTGATTTCAGCAAACAATAAATCGGGATCATTACATTCTATATTGGAACCTTTTGCTAAAAATAATATTTCTATGACACGCATTGAATCACGTCCTTCACGTCAAGGAATGTGGAATTATGTATTCTTTATTGATATTGACGGTCATGTGGATGATAAGAATGTGGCAAAGGCAATTACAGAACTAGAAGACGCTGCAAGTGTAGTGAAGGTGCTTGGTTCTTACCCTAAAGCAGTCTTGTAGACCATTGCACGAATAATGAGAAGCCAAATAACTACGTTTACCCTCCATGATATTTTAATGTGGGGCACGACGAAAACCTGTCAAAATGCTCATGTACTTAACGTACACTCCGCTTTTTCATCGGTTTTGCCTTGTTCTTTAACTTCTCATTATCCATGCAAAGGTCTAAGTAATAACTTTTAAATATTTGAGATTATTCAATGTCAGATTATGACTTATTCTCCCTAGCAACAAAAGGTGTGCAATCTTTATCACCTTATCAGGCGGGAAAACCCATCGATGAACTTAAACGCGAATACGGCGTTTCTGATGTAATCAAACTCGCATCAAATGAAAATCCATTAGGTCCAAGTGAAAAGGTGATATCTGCTATTCAAAATGAATTAGCTGAACTTTCTCGTTATCCTGACGGTAATGCTTTTTCTTTAAAAGAAACCTTAGCTAAAAAACACTCAGTCGATGCTGAACAAATTACGGTTGGTAATGGTTCTAATGATATTCTGGAAATTCTTACTCGTGCATTTGTTACTCCAGAACATGAAATCATATTTTCTCAACATGCATTTGTTGTTTATCCTATTGTTACACAGGCAGTTGGTGCTAAAGCGGTAGTTGTTCCTGCGAAAGATTGGGGACATGATCTTGCTGCAATGCAACAGGCTATTACAGATAAAACCCGGGTTATCTTTATTGCTAATCCCAATAATCCGACGGGAACATGGCTAGGTAAAAAAGAACTATCTTCATTTTTACAATCTGTACCTGATAATGTACTCGTTGTATTGGACGAAGCTTATTTTGAGTTTGCAGATAATGATGTGACTGCAGAAGATTACCCAAATGGAATTGAATTGGGTAAACAGTATCCAAATTTAATCGTGACGCGAACATTTTCTAAAGCATATGGTTTAGCAGGTTTGAGGATCGGATATTCTATTTCAGACTCACAAATTGCAGATGCCTTAAACCGTGTCCGTCAGCCATTTAATGTAAATAGTCTGGCATTAAAAGCTGCTGAAGTTGCGGTTGCGGATACTGAATACCTTGAAAAAGGATTAAAACTTAATGCCAATGGTATGGTGAAGTTAATCGCCTCATTTGAAGGCATGGGATTAAGCTATATTCCTTCTGTTGGTAATTTTATTTGTGTGAATGTCGGCGAAAATGCGATGAAAGTGTATGATGATCTTCTTTATGAAGGCGTGATTGTACGTCCTGTTGCTAATTATGAAATGCCAGAGTATTTGCGTATTACGATTGGTACAGAAAAAGAAAATGAGCGTTTTATTACTGCATTAAAGAAAGTATTGAATAAATAATGAATCAACAAATTATCAACAAATTATGCATTATCGGTGTCGGCCTAATAGGTGGATCGCTGGCGCGTGCTTTAAAAAAGGCGGGTGCAGTTGGTGATATTGTTGGTGCAGGTCGAGATGTAGCACATCTCGAAAAAGCAAAAGCATTAGGTGTAATTGACCACTTTGAAACCGACATTTCACTTGCGGTAAAAGATTGTGACATGGTGGTGGTGGCTGTGCCTTTAGGTGCTATGCAATCCGTGTTTGAACAAATAGCACCAGTTATAACAAATGACATGATTATTACCGATGTAGGTAGTGCAAAAGGGAGCGTAGTTAAAGCTGCTCAAGCTGCTTTTAAGGATATCCCCGCAACACTTGTACCTGGGCATCCAATCGCAGGAACTGAAAAAAGCGGGGTAGAGGCATCTTTTCCCGAACTATATGAAAATCGTCGCATTATTATTACACCTCTCGAAACAAGTTCAACAACTGCAATTTCAAAGGTGAAAAGTATGTGGCAAGCCTGTGGAGCTGATGTTATTGAGACAACAATAGAACATCATGATGAAGTTTTGGCTGCAACAAGCCATCTTCCTCATATGTTAGCTTTTTCATTGGTTGATACTTTAGCGAAGATGGATGCAAAAAATGAGATTTTTGATTTTGCCGCGGGTGGCTTTCGCGACTTCACGCGAATTGCATCAAGTGATCCTGATATGTGGCGTGACATTTGTTTAGCAAATGGTGATGCTTTGGTAGAGATGATAAAAAAATTCAGCGATGACTTGCAAAAGTTATCAAACGCGATTGAAAAAAATGACAGTACGTATTTAAAAGAAACGTTTGAACGTGCTAAAAAAGCACGTGATGAGTTTTGTGATAGCAAAAATATAAATGATAGTTTGGAATAGGCGTAGGTAACTAAATTGAAATTTGAAGTAAAAGCAGGCGGTCAATTAAACGGAACATTCCGAGTGCCCGGAGATAAATCAATTTCTCATCGCAGTATTATGTTGGGTTCACTTGCAGACGGCGTTACTAAAGTAACTGGTTTTCTGGAAGGTGAAGATAGTCTTGCAACTTTAAATGCTTTTCGTGCGATGGGTGTGAATATTGAAGGGCCATCTAATGGCAATGTTACAATTCATGGTGTAGGTCTACATGGATTAAAAAAACCTGAGAAAGAACTAGATGTTGGTAACTCTGGTACATCAATGCGTTTATTAGCAGGATTATTATCGGCACAAGATTTTGATGTGACCATAATAGGCGATAGCTCATTAAATAAACGTCCTATGCGTCGCGTCACAGTACCTTTAGCTCAAATGAATACGGTTGTTGAAACTAACGATGCTGGTACGCCGCCGTTAACAATAAAAGGTGGTAAAGAGTTAAAAGGTTTTCACTATGAAATGCCTGTAGCCAGCGCGCAGGTTAAATCTTGTTTATTATTAGCAGGTTTATATGCTGATGGTGAAACCTGTGTTACAGAACCAGCACCAACTCGTGATCACACTGAACGTATGTTACGTGGTTTGGGCTACGACGTTATTACCGATGGTAATAAAATTTGTTTGAAAGGCGGTGGTTCATTAACCGCCACTAATATTGATGTTCCTGCAGATATTTCTTCCGCTACATTTTTTATGGTGGGTGCATGCATAGCTGAAGGTTCTGATATTACACTTGAGCATGTTGGTATCAACCCAACACGTATTGGGATTATAAATATACTTCGTTTAATGGGTGCTGATATTTCAATCAATAATGAGCGTGAAGTAGGTGGTGAACCCGTTGCTGATATTCGTGTACGTTATGCAAAATTAAAAGGTATTCAAATACCCGAAGATCAGGTGCCTTTAGCGATTGATGAATTCCCAGCTATCTTTATCGCCGCATCATGTGCGGAAGGTGAAACGGTTTTAACAGGTGCCAAAGAATTAAGAGTAAAAGAAAGTGATCGCATTCAGGTTATGGCAGATGGTTTAAATACGTTAGGTATAGATGCTAAGCCAACTGAAGACGGTATTATAATCCAACCAGGTCAAATTACTGGTGGTACAGTCGATAGTCATGGTGATCACCGCATTGCGATGTCATTTGCAATGGCTGCGTTAATTGCATCAGACACAATTACAATTACAGATTGTGCAAATGTGAAAACCTCTTTTCCTGACTTTGTTGAGTTAGCGAAAGAAGCTGGGCTCGATATAAGTTAATGCAAATCAAACAAAATGGATTTAAATGAATTATGAGTATAACTGTTAAGCCTGTCATTCTATCCGGTGGTTCTGGTACACGCTTGTGGCCTTTATCTCGCCAACTTTATCCGAAACAACTATTACCTTTAGTGGGCGAACAAACATTATTACAAGATACCATTACTCGTCTTGAAAATTTTCCTAATATCTCTGATACCGTTACTGTAATTTGTAACGATGCTCATCGTTTTTTAGTGGCAGAACAATTACGTGAAATTAATGTAAAAGCGGATGCTTTATTGCTTGAACCTGTTGGACGTAATACTGCGCCGGCATTAACCTTAGCCGCGATAGCTAACCGCGAACTGGGGCATGATGACATATTACTTGTAATGCCAGCTGATCATGTTATTCGTGATAATGAGTCATTTCAAAAGACATTAAAAGAAGGTGCGTTATTGGCAGATCAGGACTACCTTGTGACATTTGGTATTGTTCCTGATAGACCTGAAACGGGTTACGGTTATATCGAACAAGGTAAGAAAATTGACCAAGGACTAAGTTTTGCTATCAATCGTTTTGTTGAAAAACCTGATGTCAAAACGGCACAATCATATCTTGATTCTGGAAATTTTTTATGGAATAGCGGAAAATTTATGATTAAATCTTCGGTATGGATTGCTCAAATTGGTCAATTTGCACCTGAAATTTTAAATGCTTGTGAACAAGCATACAAAAAGGGCGAAGCAGAGCTAGATTTTTATCGGATTGATCAAGATGCCTTTGAGTTATGTCCTTCTGATTCTATTGATTATGCTGTGGCAGAAAAAATTATCGCTTCCGATGCTAAAAATAAAATAAAGGCAGCAGTAATTCCCCTGGATGCAGGCTGGTCTGATATCGGTGCCTGGGCAGAATTATGGAAAATTGGAAATAAAGATGAAGCCGGTAATGTTATACAGGGTGATGTTGTTTCAATTGATAGTGAAAATTCAATGTTATTCAGCCAGCAACGTTTAATCGCAGCGGTAGGACTTAAAGATATTGTTGTTATCGAAACTGCAGATGCAATTCTTGTG
>JAUVGM010000178.1 GCA_030593785.1 Gammaproteobacteria bacterium
TTTAGCTTATTGAACCTTAAAGCAAAAACGGTCAGTTTAGTCGCCTGTGTTCAAGTGGTTTATGCCACTATTTTTGCGGCACTTATTTTGGGTGAGTGGGCGGAGTTTTCTACGGTAATTGGCGGTTTGATTGTGGTATCTGCTGCAATGTATGAATCTTATACGGCGGGGCGTAAAGCTTAAAAACCTCCGTCATTGCGAAGAAACAACGTGACTGCGGCAACCTCATGAAGACTCTCACTTTTTCTGAGATTGCCACGCCATTAAAAACATGGCCGATGCCAGAACGTGCGGAGCAGGTTAGGGTAATACTGACGAAACGCGTAGCGGTTCATTAAGTGCAATGACGGTGACTGTCAAAAATGTGACAAATTACTGGTTGTCACAGTCATAATTCGCTAAAATCAGCTCATATTACTAATTATAAGACGTTGTATTTACTATGAATTTAAATTTCCTTGATTTCGAACAACCGATTGCTGAATTAGAAGCAAAAATCGAAGAGCTACGTTATGTGGGTTCAGATAACGAGATTAATATTGGCGATGAAATTCAGCGGCTGAAAGGCAAGAGCCACGATTTAACCAAATCTATATTCTCGAATCTTAAAGCTGCACAAGTTGCTCAGCTTTCGCGTCATCCTCAACGTCCATACTTTTTGGATTATGTAGAACGCATCTTTACTGATTTTGAAGAGCTCCATGGTGACCGTGCTTTTGCGGATGATCCTGCACTTGTTGGTGGTATGGCTCGACTAGATGGCCGCCCTGTGATGATTATGGGTCAGCAAAAAGGTCGTGATACAAAAGAAAAGATTAAACGTAATTTTGGTATGCCACGTCCAGAAGGTTATCGTAAAGCATTACGTTTAATGAAAATGGCAGAACGTTTTAAATTACCTATTTTAACTTTCATCGACACACCGGGCGCATATCCAGGGATTGATGCAGAAGAACGTGGTCAAAGTGAAGCGATTGCACGTAACTTACTTGAAATGTCTGAGTTGAAGACACCTAATATTAACACTGTCATCGGTGAAGGTGGTTCAGGTGGTGCATTAGCGATTGGTGTTGGTGATCGATTAATGATGTTGGAATACAGTACCTATTCGGTTATTTCACCAGAAGGTTGTGCGACTATTTTATGGCGTAGTGCTGATAAAGCGGCTGAAGCGGCTGAAGCAATGGGGTTAACTGCGCAACGTTTAAAAGAACTTCAATTAGTTGATGAAATTATTCCTGAACCTTTAGGTGGCGCACATCGTGATATCGACGCGGTTGCTTCAAGCTTAAAACATGCGTTAATCAAGAGTCTGGATAATATTCAAAGTACATCAATTGATAAGTTACTTGACCAACGTTATGAACACCTTATGGCGTATGGTAATTATTCTGAATAATTTTTTATCTATGCCTGCAATTCTTGCAGGCATTTTTTCGATTTCTATCCGAAAGTAAATCATGAGTTTTAATGCTGCGTTATTAAAAGATAATCTTACGCAGTACCTTGATACGAAAGTATTATGGGTCGCCTACAGTGGGGGCTGTGATTCTCATGTTTTGTTACATTCGTTAGTCGCATTACGTTCTGAAATTACACCTGAAATTAAAGCTATACACATTAACCATGGTTTAAGTCCTTTTGCTAATGAGTGGGAAGAACATTGCCGTAAAACTTGTGATGCATTAAATGTTCAGTATGTTGCGATAAAAGTGAATGCTAAAGCAAAAGGTAGCAGTCCTGAAGAAGCTGCCCGTCATGCACGTTATGCTGAATGGAAAAAGCTACTCAACAAAAATGAAGTGCTATTGTTAGCGCATCACCAGGATGATCAGGCAGAAACAGTTTTGATTCAGTTAATGCGTGGTTCTGGTGTAAAAGGGCTTGCCGCGATGCCCATGAAACAATCTTTTGCACGAGGTTTACTGTGTAGACCTATGTTGGGCTTTTTGCGGGAGGAAATTGTTAGCTATGCGGTTGAACATAGTTTGAACTGGATTGATGATCCGAGTAATTTTGATACCGATTATGATCGTAATTTTTTACGGCATGATGTTATGCCATTGTTGGAATCTCGCTGGCCTGCACTTAAGAAAACATTATCTCGTACTGCAAGTCATCAGGCTGACGCAAATCAATTATTAACTGAATTGGCTTTTCAGGACTGGCACCATATTCATGAAAATAATCAAATTAAAATTGCAGAGTTAATTAAGTTATCGGACAAAAGGCAACGTAATGTTCTGCGTTATTGGATAGCTGATATCTGCGAGTTAATTTTACCTGACACCGTTCATCTACAACGTATTTTAGATGAAGTCTTAACGGCGGCTGAAGATGCCAATCCTGAAGTTATTTGGCGTGGTGGAGAGGTTAGGCGTTATCAAGGAATGCTTTATGCTCAGGAGAAACTTATAGAAGGCACACACCTTCTTGTTCTTGAATGGAAAAATTTGGAAAACCCTATTGAAATAAATACAAATGGGTTAAAAATTTCGGCAAGGACCACAATTGGTAAAGGATTGAGTCAGGAAAAACTCAAAAATAGGGAAATTTCAATTCGAACTCGCCAGGGTGGGGAAACATGCCGTCCTCTTGGGAGAGGGCAAACTCATCAATTGAAAAAACTCTTTCAGGAATGGAAAATTCCACCTTGGGAGAGAGCTGCTGTTCCTTTAATCTTTGTTGATGACGAACTAGCGCAAGTTCTTGGCTACTGCTGCTCTGAAACCTTTGCAGCGGTAGAAAATGAGCCCGGCTGGTTAATTGAGTAGCTTGTTCAAGCTGTATTTCTCTTAAGCAGCTGTATTGAGCAATAAAACTGCCTACTAGCTTGCAAAAAAGGAGTGAAAATCGTCATTTCATATTTTACTCTGAACCCCTCGGATTCTTGTTCTTCAATATGGTGTTTTTAGTGCTTAAGGATTGAAAAGTAAGACAAAAACACTCACAATAGGGTCCAATTCAAAGGTGTGTTAAATTCTATTGGATATATAGATTAACTCGCTACCATCTCCACATTATTTGGCGTATTAATGACGAAATTTGTTTTCATCACTGGCGGTGTTGTGTCTTCATTAGGCAAAGGCATCGCTTCAGCATCTCTTGCTGCAATTCTCGAAGCTCGTGGCTTAAAAGTCACTATGATGAAACTGGACCCCTACATAAACGTAGATCCTGGCACCATGAGCCCATTCCAACACGGTGAAGTTTTTGTAACCGAAGACGGTGCAGAAACAGATCTGGATTTAGGACATTACGAACGTTTTATTCGTACTCCAATGCGCCAGTCGAATAACTTTACCACCGGACGAATTTACGAAACGGTTATTGCTAAAGAGCGCCGCGGTGATTATTTAGGTGGAACGGTACAAGTTATCCCTCATATCACAGATGAGATTAAACGTTCTATTCATGCCGGTTCTAAAATCAATGGTGAAGATGCTGATGTCGCTATGATTGAGATTGGCGGTACAGTGGGTGATATTGAATCATTGCCATTTCTCGAAGCCATTCGTCAAATGGGTTTTGAATTAGGTCACGACAACGTTTTATACATGCATTTAACTTTGCTGCCTTATATCCCAACAGCAGGTGAGCTTAAAACAAAACCAACACAACACTCGGTAAAAGAATTACGCTCGATTGGTATTCAGCCAGATGTTTTACTTTGTCGTTCTGAACGTCCAATTCCAGAAAGTGAACGAAGAAAGATTGCCTTGTTTACGAATGTCGAAGAGCGTGCCGTTATCGAAGCGCTTGATGCCGATACAATTTATCGAATTCCACTGTTACTGAAAGAACAACATCTTGACGACATTGTTGTTGATAAACTTCGTTTAGATGTTCCTGCGGCGGACTTGTCTGAGTGGCAAGCCGTTGTTGATGCGATGGACAGTCCAACGGATGAAATTACTGTTGCCATGGTAGGTAAGTATGTGGATTTAACCGAAGCGTATAAATCATTATCTGAATCACTCATTCATGCAGGTTTACATACGCATACTAAAGTAAAAATCACATACATCGATTCAGAAGATATCGAAAATGATGGCACAGGCTGCCTTGAAGGTATGGATGCTATTTTAGTTCCGGGTGGCTTTGGTTTGCGTGGTGTTGAAGGTAAAATTGAAGCTGTTCGTTTTGCTCGTGAAAACAAAGTGCCCTATCTTGGTATTTGTTTAGGTATGCAAGTAGCGGTTATCGAATATGCGCGACACATGGCCGGTTTGAATGATGCGCACAGTACCGAATTTAAACAAGCAACAAAAGATCCTGTTATCGGCTTAATTACAGAATGGACAAATTCTGAAGGTCAGGTAGAACAACGTGATGAAAGTTCTGATCTTGGAGGCACTATGCGCCTGGGTGGACAGGATTGTAAATTAAAAGCGGATAGTCATGTTCGTGATGTTTACGGTAAAGATGTGATTTTCGAACGTCATCGTCATCGTTATGAGTTTAATAATAATTATCGTGAACAGCTAGAAAAAGCGGGTTTAACTATTGCCGGCACTTCAGTTGATGATAGTTTGGTTGAAGTCGTTGAAGTTAAAGCTCATCCCTGGTTTATTGCATGTCAGTTCCATCCGGAATTTACTTCAACGCCTCGTGATGGACACCCATTATTTACAAGTTATGTTGCAACTGCACGAGAATTAAAAATGTCAGCGGCTAAACAAAAGAAAGCCAGTTAAAAATACTGTCATTGCGAAAGAACAAAGTGACTGAAGCAATCTTATGATATTCAGATAAATTCATCAGATTGCCGCGTCATTAATAAAAAATATATTTTTTATTAATTCCTTCGATGCCAGAACGTGCGGAGCACGTTAGGGTAATACTGACGAAACGCGAAGCGGTTCATTAAGTGCAATGACCTAAATTAGAAAATTAAAGAAAGAGAGATAGTAATGTCAGCAAGCGGTTCTATTATAAAAGAAATTATTGGTCGTCAAATTATTGATTCACGTGGTAATCCAACAGTGGAAGCTGATGTGATTTTAGAATCAGGCACAATGGGACGCGCAGCTGTTCCATCTGGCGCATCAACAGGTGCTCGTGAAGCCATTGAGTTACGAGATGGTGATAAGTCTAAATTCATGGGTAAAGGTGTAACTAAAGCCGTTGCTTTTGTGAACGGCGTATTACGTGAAAATTTAATTGGTAAAGATGCCAGTGATCAAGCTGCAATTGATAACTTGATGATTGAGTTAGATGGCACTCATAATAAAGAAAAGTTAGGCGCTAATTCACTGCTTGCAATTTCAATGGCATGCGCGCATGCGGCTGCTAACGACATCAATATGCCACTCTTCAGATATTTATCAACGGAAAGTGATTTTAAAATGCCAGTACCAATGATGAATATCATCAATGGTGGTGAGCATGCGGATAACAGTGTGGATTTACAGGAATTTATGATCATGCCTGTAGGTGCGAAAGATATTTTAGAAGCGATTCGCATGGGTTCAGAAGTTTTCCATACTTTAAAAAGCGTTTTATCTGCACAAGGCATGAATACGGCTGTTGGTGATGAAGGTGGTTTTGCACCTGATTTATCTTCAAACGAAGAAGCGATTGACGTTATCCTTGAAGAGATTACACGCGCTGGATTTACACCGTGTAAAGATATTTATCTGGGTCTGGATGCGGCTGCTTCA
>JAUVGM010000320.1 GCA_030593785.1 Gammaproteobacteria bacterium
TCTCATCAATATCGACTGCGCCACCACCCGTTTCATAACTATCGAAGCGAATGAGTGGTGCCCAGGTAACACGAGCACCGTCCCTGACTGTATACAATGCCTGCACATAAAATGCATCGTTATCCTCTTCCGCTGTTGCAGTATCGTTATCATCTGTTGCCGTCAAGACTACCGCATTAATAGTGAAACCACCCACCTCTGACTGAAGATCAATGGCGGTACGACTGTAGTCACGTTCAGGTGTTGTACTACCAGGAATTACAGCTGGATTACCAGCAACAATGCCTACAGTATCTGGTGTTGATGAAGCATTTGCCGTACCACTTATGACCAATGCACCAACTGTTAAAGATGGCATCACATCAAAAGCCACTCGTGCCGTTATAGTATTTCCTTCTTCACCTTCAGAATCACCTGCATCACCACTCAAACTAACTCCATAGAAAAAGTTAGGTGAGGGCCGACCATAGACTGTAATATTCTGACGAGCACTTTTAATTTTTCCGCCATTATCCGCGCCACCAAAACGTTGATCGTAAACAGCACTGGCACCGCGCGTCATACGCAGGTGATTACTGTAACTATTATAGGGATCAAACCAGGTGATACTGCCCCATGAAACTTGCAAGTGTGCAGCTTCATCTGCATTGTAGGTTAATGCGGCACTTGAAATACCCGTTTCAAACCCCCTTGCATTAAGATCCTCATCTTCGGCTTCAATTTCTATAAAGCTGGAAAATTTATCACCCATCGGGCCTGCAACCATCAATTCGACCTCATGCAAAGCACGAAGTTTAGTTTCGCCACTGCCTGTCTTATCATACGGACGTGAAACTAATAGGACAGATATCGGTAATGATTCATTCCATTTCAAATCTTCACTAATAATTTTTGTCGGCGGTTCAAGATGTCCAATACGATAGCCGTGCTCTTTGTATTGACGACCAAAAGCATTCAAGGATGGCCACGCTGTGTGGCAGGTACTACATGTCATATTGGTTTTACGTGCGAATGCCGGGATAGCTTCAGAAGAAGAGGGAAATAATACTGCTATAAAAACTATAAGAATTAGTGGTGTTAAAAATTGAGCTGTTAAAGATTTTTGTAGGGTGTTAGATATATTCATAAAATACACTCCGTCGTAACCATGAATCTATGAAGTGTAGGACAATTTAGTTTTATTGCTAGGTGATATACAACCAAACTTAAAAATCTGCCCCGTTAATAACAGGGCAAACATTGTGGTTATTTTAAAGCATCACGAACACGTTCTAACTTACCACGTACTTCTGCAGCCAGTTCTTTTACCTCATCTTTATCAACAAGAGTTAATACCGCCGAAGGATCCATAAATGCAACAACAATAGTTCCATCTTCTTCTTCACGAACTAAAACATTACAAGGTAATAACAAGCCAATATCTGGCTCAGCGGTAATAGCTTGATTTGCTAACACAGGGTTACATGCACCGAGGATTGTGTAAGGACGTTTATCAAGATCCAGTTTTTTCTTCAAAACTGCTTTAACATTAATTTCTGTTAAAACACCAAAACCTTCTTTTGATAATTCTTCTGTTACTTGTGCAATAGCATCGTCAAAACTACCTGCAACTGTTGTGCTAAATCCGTACATATATTTCTCCTGAAATTCTAAATTGAAAAAGGTGAATCTTACTTATTTCGATGAAAGCGATTATACCATGCGGTATAAATTTCATCCGACCACTGTGCTGTAGCCCAGGTTAAAATTAACGTAATCTCATGGTCTGAAAGTTTATCTTTCCATGCCGGCATATTGCCGCCTATTTTACCCGTGCCATTTCTAATGACATTGAATAACGCCTTAGTTGAATGATGCCAGGTATGTCCTGTTCCATTTAATGGAGGAGCAGGATTTTTTCCATTTTCATCTGCCTGGCGCCAATCCTTTGCTCCTTCAGCATTTAAGCCGTGACACTTCGCACAATTTAATTGATATAAACGAGCACCACGTGAATACTGAACAGGATCAATATCTCTCTTAACAGTCTTTATTTCAGTAGAAGATGAAGTTTCCGCTTTAGTATCCTCATTACACGAAACAATTAAAGTTAAACTAAATAAAATCAATCCAACAAACTTTATTTTCATCATTTACTACCTTCGCTTGAATTTGTAGTCAGTTTTTTAATTATCAAGGGCATAAGTGTAAAAAACCCTAGAAGTAATAATGCATTTACGATGCTTTCTATTTCACCATTTTCAACCTCACTACCAAGGTGAGCAAGAACAAAGCTAATAGGAATAATTCCCATCAAGGTAGCAAGGGTAAAACGTAGCAAGGTTAATTTAGTTAAACCAGCAGCATAACTAATTACATCAAAAGAAATAAAAGGCGCTAAGCGCGTAACAAACACAATCATCATTAATGTATTTTGAGAACCCAATATTTTTTCTGGCATTTTCTGATGTAACTTTTTATTAATGTAATCATAACCCAACTTTCTTGATATCATAAAAGCACCTAAGGCGCCCAATAAAGCACCGATAACAACATATATTGTTCCAAAAGTGTGTCCATACAAAGCGCCAGAGACAATTGCAACAGGAGCACTGGGTATTGGCGTAATAATAATTGCAAAAGCAATCAAGCTTATAATTGCAACAGGTCCAATCAGACCTAACTCTTTAAAAATACCTGATAATCGTTCCTGATTTTTCAATACATCCAGCAAACCTGACTCCATTGTTTGTATAAAAACAAATATAGTCAGCAGTAAAAAACTAACAAATATAATTAATTTTTTTACCGCATGATCATTCATTATTTTCAATTAATTATTATTAAAGTTAATTTTAGTCTCATCATTTCAGCTAGTGCTCATGTCCTGAATGATCATGTGTATTTACCTGGATACGTTCTTTATTTTCAGTCGGTTTAATCATCTGAGTAGTGCTTACTGAAGTATGACTCTGGCCATCCGCATGTTCATGTGCGTGACCTTCGCCTTCAGCTTTAGGTAACGACATAACACCTAATCCATAGCGATAAACCACTTCACTACCCCGCCAACCTGTTGATGCG
>JAUVGM010000334.1 GCA_030593785.1 Gammaproteobacteria bacterium
AAAACTAATCCAAGAGAAATAAATACAATATCAACAGTGACGGTCAGGTACAGGCGCCAGTTAACATTTGGCCATTGCCTAATACTAAAAGCAAGAATTACACTAAAGGATGCAAAAATCCCGAAATAAAGAATAAAATTCTTAGTGGATATTTCATAAAAATCATAATGCAGACCGATAGAAAAGAAGATAAGTCCCCAGGTTAAAATAGCAATACGAATTAGCGCTTGCTGCATTTCTGTATCAAGAGATTTTTTTAATTTATTTAGTGAAGCTAGTGTCATAGAGAAGTGGAACGACCAACGTTATCATTATAATAATTTTCCTACACTATACTGAATATTGGCTTGATATGACATTTTTCGTCTTACTTTGTCCTGAGTGTATTACGTCCAGGTAAAATTGCCGATTTTACGCAATAGACAATTTAAAACACAAAACAGAGGGTAAAATAAAAAACCATATATCCCATACATAATTTAGGTTTATATGGTTGGCTTGTTGTTTATTTTGTAATTACAATCAATCAATATACTATGCAAAAATACTACTACGAATCAATAAAACTGCATGATAAAGCCAATAAATAAGTCAGATGATCCTTATGCCAGGCGAATTTATACAAGTTAAAAAACAAGTATCTAATGCTGGAGGTACTGGGCTAGGCTAGGTTTAGCAATTTGTAAAGAAATCATTAATGAACACAAAGGAAGTATCTGGTGTAAAAATAATAATGGTGCTGGCGTAACTTTTACTTTTATCTTACCTGGCTAAGTAAAAAAATCTGAACTGTAAACAATACTTTAATATCATTTAAAAACATATTCTATGAAAAATAAAAAACAAGTCTCCGTTCTATTTGTATGTATGGGCAATATTTGTCGTTCACCAACTGCAGAAGGTGTATTTCGACATCTGGTTCAACAAGAAGGTCATGATAACTGGATTACCACAGATTCTGCGGGAACTCATGCTTACCACATAGGGGAGCAACCAGATCGTCGTGCCCAGCAAACAGCTCGAAGTCGAGGTATTGATTTGAGTGACTTGCGTGGTCGTAAAGCAATCAAAAATGACTTTGAAGAATTTGATTATGTATTGGCTATGGATGACGACAATTATCAAATACTGGAAAGCATGTGTCCGTCTGGGTTTGAGAACAAATTAAGTTTGTTTTTGGATTTCAGTAAAGAGTATTCAGAAACACAAGTACCGGACCCATATTATGGTGGCGATCAGGGGTTTGAGTATGTGTTTGATTTGGTTGAATCTGCAAGTCGTGGTTTGCTTGAGAATATTACAAAACGCTTTCGTTAAATTTGAAATTGTCTGTTAAATAACCAATATTAAACGCACATATTGACCCGGCTAGCTACAAGCCGCATAATCACGCCCGTTTCATCCTCGATGGAGGATGAAATAGATTTATCTTCAATGGTGGCCTGGGTGGGTCCCCTCGCAACGATAAACCGTGAACCTGGTCAGGCCTGGAAGGGAGCAGCCACAGCGGTGGACTTGTGTGCCGGGGTGTGGCTTGTTCGGGTCGCCGCCTTAAATTCCCTAATTATCACTCCAATTTCCCTTAATATTTTTGCTATTCTAGTCACCGAAAATGCGGATTTTTGAGTTACACTACACCGCTAGTTTGAAATACGTTCAATTTTAGGGAATTACATGAGTTATCAAGTACTTGCGCGTAAATGGCGTCCACGTGGCTTTGCCGAAATGGTGGGGCAGGAGCATGTTTTACGTGCTTTAAGTAATGCTTTGGACAGCGGCCGATTACACCATGCTTTTTTGTTTACCGGTACCCGTGGTGTAGGTAAAACAACCATTGCACGTATTCTTGCAAAGTCTCTCAATTGTGAACAGGGCATAAGCTCTACACCTTGTGGCGAATGCTCAACTTGTCAGGAGATTGACGAAGGTCGCTTTGTTGATTTGATTGAAGTCGATGCGGCTTCACGAACTAAAGTTGAAGATACCCGGGAACTTCTTGATAACGTTCAATACGCACCCACGCGTGGACGATATAAAGTTTATCTGATCGATGAAGTACACATGCTTTCAGGTCACAGTTTTAATGCTTTATTAAAAACGCTGGAAGAACCACCTCCACATGTTAAGTTTTTACTGGCGACGACCGATCCACAAAAATTACCCGTCACGATTTTATCCCGTTGCTTACAGTTTAATTTGCGGCGTATTTCTATTGAACGAATACAAGCACACTTACAATTGATACTGGAAAAAGAAAATTTAACTTTCGAATCAGCTGCATTATTACAACTTGCTCGTGCAGCAGATGGTAGTTTGCGTGATGCCTTAAGCTTGCTTGATCAAGCTATTGCTTTTGGTAATGGCACGGTTAATGACAGCGATGTTCGTTTAATGCTTGGGACAATTGAACAACATTATGTTTATGATTTATTAGATGCCTTAGCCTCAGCTGATGGCAATACTCTTATTAAGCGGGTGCAAGAGCTGGCCCAACAAGCGCCTGATTTCTCGGCTGTGCTTGCTGAAATTATTACTTGTTTGCACTACTTAGCATTATTAAAACAAGTTCCAGATGCTTATGATCATAATATGGGTGACAAAGAACGTTTCCTTAAATTATTAGAATCATTAAGTGCCGAAGACATTCAGCTGTATTATCAAATTGCTTTGAATGGGCGACGTGATTTACCTTTAGCTCCAGATCAACGTAATGGACTTGAAATGGTGTTATTACGCATGTTGGCTTTTCGACCTGATGATGGAAAAAAAAAGGCAGCACCTAAACCTGCAGTAGCAAGTTCGAGTTACACTGAAAAAAAACATGTTCCTGAAGTGAGAGTAGAAGAACAACAGGTTGTT
>JAUVGM010000191.1 GCA_030593785.1 Gammaproteobacteria bacterium
TGCTTCAGCACCGCTTCTCGTTGCACACCTAAATTCAGCATGGCCAAAGTATCGGACATTTGTGTTAACGCAGAAGCAACATCCTCAAGTATGGAGATATCTTTCTCGTCGGAACGAACAAACACATCGAGGTTGTCTTTAACTTTATTGATATCTTCAATAATAACTGACGATACCGTTTCCATTAAGGCTGCATTAGGCGCAGTTAAATCAGCACGTGCCCGTTCCACTGTCTGAGTATCAGGCATGATATCTTTAAGCTTAAAGGCTTCTTTAATTTCTTTTGTCGCCGCACCTGCTGTTGTTGATGTAGCAACATAATAAAGAAGATTTTTTTCAAGCTCTTCCGGTGGCGCTCCATCTAGTGCTAATTCACCGTCATCAATAATTTTTTTGATCTGACGATCGACATGTCCCAGTAACATTTTGACGGCAACACTGGTATCAACACCATCGTCTTTTAAACTTTCTACTAAACCATTAGCAATCCAGAAAACACGTCGTGCTTCATCTGACTCAGCAGCTTGAGTGAGTTCAGTAATCACATCTGAAATTTTTTGCAGGCCAGCTTTAGGATTTTTATTTTGGAACCAGGATAATAAACCGAGATGAAAATTATGACGTATTTTTTTCGCGAGAGACGATAACCCTTCTCCTCTGCTTTCTACTGTAAACTCTACTGCAGGGGCATCAATACTTAAATCGGGTGTAAACAATGCACCTTCACTAAGAAGAGCTTCATTTCTTGCTGCGCGTATATCGTTAAGTAAAGGCAATAATACAACCGGCATATCCGGATTACCGGCTAACAAGTGCTCAAGGTAATCTGGCACCTGCAAAATACCCTGCATTAAGGTTTCGTAGGCATCATTTTTATTATTAACATTATCATCAAAAATGGCTTGCGAGAGTTTTTCCATTTCCTCGACAGCCAAGGCAGCACCATGTAACTCCACCATTTGCAGTGTTCCATGAACCTGGTGCAAATAGTTAATGCAAAAACGCATTTGCGATTCGTCTGCCGTATCTTCAACATAGGCTTCAAGTGATGTCTGAGCTTGCTTTAAGGTTTCATCAATTTCAGATTTAACCCACTTCAGTGTATTTGTATCAACAACACTCATGCGTCATACCTCGGCTTTTGACCAGCACCATTCGAAGTATGTTTTTTCTGAAAAGCGAGTACACCATTATATTGCATAGAGATTATTTCAGGATGTTGCCAACCTGTTATTTCACCGGCACCCAATATTAAGAAACCACCATGTTCAAGATGTTCAACAAGAAGATTTAAAATATTTAAACGTATTTCGCGCTTAAAATAGATAAGAACATTTTGGCAAATAATAATTTCCATTTTGCCAACTGAACTACTATCAAGATTAAGTAAGTTAAGGCGATTAAAACAAATTCGTTTACGTAAAGATTCTTTAACAAGATAATGATTGTTATCAACATTATCCAAATATTGCTCAAGGTATTCATCAGGCACATTGGTAAAACGATTTTTGTGATAAACCGCTTTTTTTCCTACAGCTAAAGCATCATGACTAATGTCGGAGGCAGTAACCGCCAGGTAACATTTTTCATTTTTATCTGCCATGTATTTATCTATATACATCATCAAACTATATGGCTCTTCACCTGTTGCACAACCAACACTCCAAATATGAATATTAGGTGTGTCTTTTTCAAAGGTTAACTTTTCAAGGTAAGCATGCTTAATAAAAGATAAAGCCTGTGTATCTCGAAAAAAACGTGTTTCATGTACAGTGAGTCTATCGACCAAGGTTTCCCATTCAACTCTTCCTGCTTTACCGTGAGTAACATAAGCAAAATAACTTTTATATTCACTTATACCCAGCTCTTGCATTCGGATCGAAAGCTTTGACAATAAAAAACTTTTGCGCAGCTCAGGTAATGTGATGCCTGTGCGCTCTTCAAGCAAAATCATCCACAAGGCATACTCGTCATCACTCATTGGCATCAGTTCATTCAACTGCCATTGAGTTTGAGTCACGTTGTTCTCCTCAGCCTGAATCACTAACTGGTTCTCGCTATTCGGTTAATCCGTTATAAAGTTGAAGGCTGAAGCCATACAACTTATAAACGGAAACCAGCAACCGAGTTACGTAATTCATTCGCCAATTCGGCCAAGTTACCAATCGATGCTGCTGTTTCATTGGTACCGGCTGATGTCTGTGTGGTGATTTCCTGAATAACGTTCATGGTGTCAGAAATATTAATCGCCGCACTGGCTTGTTGTTTTGCAGAATCAGAAATTGTTCGAATCAGTTCGGCTAAGTGAGTTGATACACTTTCAATCTCTTCAAGTGATTGACCCGCATCTTGTGCTAGTTGCGCACCCTGTACTACTTCCGAGGTACTTTGTTCCATTGAAGCTACCGCTTCGTTGGTATCGGTTTGGATAGCTTTTACCAACGCCTCGATTTGTCGTGTCGCATCGGCTGAACGTTCCGCGAGTCGTTGTACTTCATCGGCAACAACCGCGAAGCCTCGACCTGCTTCACCTGCCATCGCAGCCTGAATGGCCGCGTTCAATGCCAGGATGTTGGTTTGTTCTGCGATGTCGTTGATCAATTCAACGATGTCACCGATTTCCTGTGATGATTCACCAAGACGTTTAATACGTTTCGATGTTTCCTGAATTTGCTCACGGATGGTATCCATACCGTTAATAGTTCTTTGTACCGCGTCAGCACCTTTGTTGGCGATGCCAACCGACTTATCGGCTTCATCAGCTAACTCACCCGCGTGGTTTGATACCGCTTCGATGGATACTGCCATTTCATTGATTGCTGCAGACGCGCCGGTGATTTGTTGTGCCTGATGATCAGAAGCTTCAGCAAGATGTATCGCTGTTGCCTGTGGTTGTTGGGCTGCTGATGATACTTGTTGCGTTGTATCATTGATTGACGTTACCAGTGACCGTAACGCGTCGATGGTGTAGTTAACCGAGTCTGCGATGGCGCCGGTGATGTCTTCAGTTACTGTTGCGCTTACTGTTAAATCGCCATCCGCCAGATTCCCCATTTCATCAAGTAAGCGTAAAATTGCTTCCTGATTTCTGGTATTGGTTTCTTGAATTGAGATACGAGCCGTTTCCGTTTCTTTTAACTGCTTCTTCGAATCGCGGAAATAAATTACTGCGATTAATACGATTAATACAAGAGAGAGCAAACCCAAAAGTGTTACTGCAGTTTGAGCAAGACGCCCACCTAATCTGCCCTGATATGCAAAAGACAAATCTTCAATTTGCTGTAATAAAAGCGCTGATGAAGACAATACGCTTTCCGCTGCGTCAGACACCTGGAACATTTCTGGTGAACGTTCAAGGATGGCACCAACCTGATTACGTAATTCTTTAAATAAAGTTTGTACATCTTTTAGTTTTGCACGTGACTCAGGGTGAGCAATACGTTTAATCCCTAAATTAGGATTACCACGTAACATGTCTTCTACAACACGTCCAAATAACGCCGCATCTCGACCAAAACGATCGGCTGCAGTAATTGCTTCTTCACCACCGTTTAATACCCGGTTAACGTTACCGGATATACGTTGCGTTAACATCAACTGACGTGCCGCAATATAAACCTGATCAGGTGGCGCGCCTTGTTCAGCCATGATCGTTACAACTTCATCCGATACCGCTAACAAGTTAGGAATTTGCTCGTTGATAGCACCAACTAAAGAACGCATGTTGGTTACAACATCACGACGTTTAAGAATGGTATCGATGTTGGCTTTATATTTACGCCAGGTATCATCAAGGTCATGCATCATACCGAGGCCGGCAGCTTCCGTTATATGCCATTCCAACGTGGTATCAAATTCATCACGATCTTTTTGTAAGTTTGGGAAGGCTTTAATATCACCACGTCCGGCCTGTGATGCAAGTTTTGCCAGCTGTTGCGAGAGTACGCGTTGATCACCAATTCGGGTAATGTATTCACGATCTTTCGATTCCTGAATAACGATTAAGCTATAGGCAACACCCATAATAATCATCGATAGTACCAACATAACTATTAAGTACACCATTAATCGGCCTGAACTTATGCCCGAAAACAGGTCTTTTTTACTGAGCTTCATGATTAACTCCTAACCTCGACAAACTATGTTGTCACTAAATAAATATCACTACGGTTTACTTGGTATTTTTAATCCCGCAGTCCATCTTTAATAACAATGCACCCAATATACATTGTTCGTTTTTCTAAAATTTTTAACTACTTCTTACTGCCACTTCTAAAAATCCCGGATCCACTGCCAAATGATCCATATTAAAAATACCCCAGTGCATGTTTCCTTTACGGAAAGCACCATGCAGGTATTTTTTTAAATTATCTGAAACGTCTGGTACGTTGTTGGTTCGCTCTTCTTCAAAAAAATGTCGCATACCAAAAACTTCATCTACCATTAAGCCCGAAACCAACTCACCTTTTTTTATTAAAATAATGCGTGTTTTACGGCCAGGCTTTATTGCTTCACCATCAATAAAATCCTTTAAATCCATTATCGGCAATAACATACCCCGGATATTGGCGATGCCTTTTACCCAGGAAAGCGCGCTAGGCACTCGAGTCATTTCAGGTGAAATCAGGATTTCATCCACTTCTTCTAATTTTGATAGTAAGTACACATTGCCTAGTCTAAAACCTACGCCAGACCATGTTCTTCTCACTTCTACCTGCTGTGGCAAGCCTAATGCTCTTGTACGACTTCTTAATTCAATATCTTGAAGTAGTGCATAGGCTTTTAAATCAGCAGACATAAATCAATTAACCTTCGCTTATAAAATAGCGCTAAGCTTTTCGAGCAAAAGAGCTTCATCAACCGGTTTTGTAATGTAGTCTTTTGCACCTTGACGCAAACCCCACATTTTATCGGTCTCTTGATCTTTTGTTGTCACAATGATGATGGGAATATTCGCTGTTTCAGGTGCTTTCGTTAAAGCTCGCGTGGCCTGAAAACCATTCATACCCGGCATAACAACATCCGTTAAAACAAGATCCGGCTGCTTAGCCGTTATTTGCTCAATACCAGATTCTGCATTGTCTGCTGATTCCACTGTGTGGCCACTTTTCTCAAGCATTGCTTTGAGCACATGGACTTCCGTTGGTGAATCATCCACGATAAAAATATTAGCCATCCGTTTTCTCCTGATTCCAAAATGTTACGGCGTAAGGTTTTAATTAATACTCTGAAAATTATTTCAGAGATAACAACACACTAATCCAGCACAAGTGTCTGGATAGCACTTAGTAATTCATCTTTAGTAAAGGGTTTGGTCAGATATTGTTCTG
>JAUVGM010000268.1 GCA_030593785.1 Gammaproteobacteria bacterium
ATTGCTGATTGGTTTGAAACTTTAGCTAAAGCAGAACGCTCGCATGCTAATCGTTTCCAGAAAGCATTAGATAATTTGGATGGCTAATCCAAATTTATAATGTTGATAATACGGGGTCCTAGTTGACCCCGTATTTATTTATAAAAGTAAATATCATAGGAAAATAATATGGCACCACGCGAAGGTTCTCTTGAAGCTCCCACTCGTCATCCATTAGATTGGAAAAGCGAAAGTTTTTATGACAAAGAAAATTTGTTTCAGGAAATGGAACGTATTTTTGATCTTTGTCACGGTTGCCGCCGTTGTGTCAGTTTATGTAATTCATTCCCTACTTTATTTGATTTAGTCGATGAATCCTCCACCATGGAAGTGGATGGGGTTGATAAAAAAGATTATTGGAAGGTCGTTGATCATTGTTATCTTTGCGATCTTTGTTACATGACGAAATGCCCGTACATTCCACCTCACGAATGGAATTTGGATTTTCCTCATGTCATGTTGCGTGCCAAGGCTGTTCAATTTAAAGAACAGGGCACAAGTTTACGAAATAAAATATTATCTTCAACGGATACAGTAGGTTCGATTGTCGGTACCCCCGTGATTGCTCAAACAGTTAATTTTGTTAATAGTATTAAACCTGTGCGTAAAATTATGGAAGCGACTCTAGGTATTTCTGCAAAAGCAAAATTACCGAAGTATGAAAGTAAATCATTTCGACAACGTTTTACGGGTAGTACCGTTACAGAAGTAGATGCCGGTGAATTAACCCATGGCAAAGTTGCCCTGTTTGCCACTTGTTACGGTAATCGAAATGAACCAGGTATGAATGAAGACTTGGTTGCTGTACTTGATCATAATAATATTCCAGTTGTACTGGCAGAAAAAGAGCAATGTTGTGGTATGCCAAAGTTAGAGCTCGGTGATTTAGAGGCTGTAGCAAAGGCTAAAGAAGCAAATATACCTGTATTAGCGAAACTGGTTGATGAAGGTTATGACTTAATGGCTGCCGTTCCATCTTGTGTTTTGATGTTTAAACAAGAACTGCCATTAATGTTTCCTGACGATACAGATGTACAGAAGGTGAAAGAAGCATTTTATGACCCTTTTGAATATTTAATGTTGCGACATAAAGAAAATAAATTAAAAACAGAATTTCCAAATGCATTAGGTAAAATTTCTTACCACGTTGCATGCCACTTGCGTGTGCAAAATATGGGTTTTAAAACACGTGATATTTTAAAACTCATTCCGAATACAGAAGTATTACCGATTGAACGTTGTTCTGGTCATGATGGAACTTATGCAGTGAAAAAAGAGTTTAATGCGATTTCAAATAAGATCTGTCGTCCGGTTGTGAATAAAGTGAAACAAGCTGAAGCAGATCACTATACAAGTGACTGTATGATGGCAGGGCACCACATTGAAAATAACTTAGATGATGGCTCTCATGCAAGTCATCCTATGACGTTATTACGCAAAGCATATAATATTTAAACAGGTTAAGTAAGATGACAAAACTAAAACGTGAAGACTTAATGTCTTTGGAAGAATATTCAGAAAAACGTGCAGACTTTAGAGCAAAAGTTTTAGAGCATAAAAAATCACGTAACGTGGCTTTAGGTGAGCATGCAACGTTGTATTTTGAAGATGCTTTAACCATGCAATATCAAATTCAGGAAATGCTGCGTATTGAAAAAATCTTTGAAGCAGATGCGATTAATGAAGAATTAGATGCATACAATCCATTAGTACCAGATGGTAGTAACTGGAAAGCAACCTTTATGATTGAATACGGTGATGCTGATGAGCGTGCAAGGGTATTAGCTACTTTAGGTGGTGTTGAAGATAAGGTATGGGTGCAGGTAAATGGATTTGATAAAGTTTATGCGATAGCTGACGAAGACATGGATCGAAATAGAGATGAAAAAACATCAGCTGTACATTTTATGCGTTTTGAATTAACCACAGATATGTCAAAAGCGGTAAAAGAGAACAAGGATATCTCAATGGGAATTGATTATGATGGTTTTGAACAAATAGTGAATCCTATCGCTGAAGCATCTCGAGCCGCATTAATGAACGATATTCAATAATATCTATTGAATGGATAAAAAAGGCGAGCTTAATGCTCGCCTTTTTTATTTGGGCAATGAGTCACTGATATATTATATTTAACTTATCTATTTGAAAACTATGACTATTGTAATGTGTGAATGATGTCCGTAATATCATTAGCCTCACAATATAGGCGATTTATGAAACTAAGCACATTTTGGCAACGAGTTACCCGCAAGCGAAAAAATAGAAAGACGGGGCGTGATGTAATAAATCGCGGTACAGCAAATTCGGCGCCAAACATTATCAATCGAAATGAACATGCTCTTTCACGAAAAGAAATGAGTGAGCATGCATTAAAGGTGCTATATCGCCTGAAAAAAGCCAGGTATGAAAGCTTTTTAGTGGGTGGTGGTGTGCGTGACCTGTTATTAGGATTGCACCCAAAAGATTTTGATGTTGCTACAAATGCCACACCAGAACAGGTACGTAAGTTATTTGGCAATTGTCGCCTAATTGGACGTCGTTTTCGTTTAGCCCATGTTCATTTTGGACGTGAAATTATTGAAGTGGCGACTTTTCGCGCATCCCATGATCAAGAAGGTGGTGAAGGCGTTACAAGAAATGGCATGATCGTACGCGACAATGTTTATGGCACACTTGAAGATGATGCTTGGCGACGTGATTTCACCGTGAATGCACTGTATTACAATATTTATGATTTTTCGATTATTGATTATACCGGTGGCTTAAACGACATAGAAAATAAAGTTATTCGTATCATTGGTGATGCAAACGAACGATTACAAGAAGACCCTGTTCGAATGTTGCGTGCTGTTCGTTTTGCCGCAAAATTAAATTTTAAAATTGAAGAATCATTATCAGCAAGTATTAAGAAAAACATTCATTTACTTGATGGTGTTCCAGTCGCAAGATTATTTGAAGAAGTTTTAAAATTATTTTTACATGGCCATGCACTCGCCTCATACGAGTTATTAAAAGAATACGATCTGTTAAAGCACTTGTTTGCACAAACAGCCGAGCATTTAGATGAAGCAGGCGATAGATTTATTACTCAGGCTTTAATTAATACAGACTTGCGGATTAAACAGAAAAAACCGATAGCACCGGCTTTTCTTTATGCGGCTTTATTATGGCCAGCGGTTCGATACCAGACTAAAAAGTTGAAACAAGAAGATTTATCGTTGTTACAAGTGTATCAAATAGCAGGGCAGGACGTTTTAGAAAAACAACTAAAACAAATTTTAATTCCAAAACGTTTTGGAATTCCAATGCGTGAAATTTGGACTATGCAAGCACGCTTAGCTTCACGCAAAGGCAAGCGTCCACTTAAATTACTACCGCATCCACGTTTTAGAGCTTCATATGATTTTCTGTTATTACGGGAGCAGTCGGGTGAAACACAGCTTAAAGAACTTTGTGACTGGTGGACGACTATTCAGATAGCAGATGAAGAACAACAATTAATGATGTGTAAGAACGTTTCTTCGGGTGGAAAAAAGAATAAGCGGAAAAAAACGTTTAAAAACAATAAATCAAAAACCAGCTAAAGTTATGAATAATGTATTTATAGGTTTAGGCAGTAATCTGGATGATCCTTTATCTCAGTTAAATAAAGCCATTAAACAGTTAAAGCAACTTAAAACACTGACTTTCATCAAAGCATCAAATTTTTATAGTAGCCCTCCGATGGGCCCGCAAGATCAACCTGATTACATTAATGCTGTTGTTGAAGTAACAACAAACTTAACGGCTGAACAACTACTGGATGAGTTACAGAAAATAGAAAATGATCAGGG
>JAUVGM010000032.1 GCA_030593785.1 Gammaproteobacteria bacterium
TTCGATAAACATGATTCCATTTCTGAAATTGTTGTAGCCGTTTCTAAAGAAGATGAATATTGGCCATCACTTAATTTGAACTTATCAAAACCACTTCATAAAATCAGTGGCGGTAAAGAACGATGTGATTCAGTTCTTAATGGTTTGAAGTTTTTAGATGGCAAAGCTGCGGATAATGACTGGGTTTTAGTGCATGATGCAGCACGTCCATGTTTACGTAATGAAGATTTAACGTTATTGCTCGATACACTAAAAGAGCATGAAGTAGGTGGTATCTTAGCTATCCCTGTAAGAGATACAATGAAACGTTCTACAGATGAAAATGTAATAACAGGAACAGTTGAGCGTGAGAACTTATGGCATGCTTTAACACCACAAATGTTTCGTTTTTCTATGATAAAAGATGCACTTGAAACAGCATTAAATAAAAATGAAGTTATAACCGATGAGGCTTCTGCTATTGAATTAGCCGGTTATCAACCGGTATTGGTTGAAGGTCACTCAGACAATTTAAAAATCACACGTCCGGAAGATCTTGCTTTAGCTGCTTTCTATTTACGACAGGTTGATTTAGAACATCAAGAGGACAAAATATAATGCGTATCGGACAAGGCTATGATGCTCATAAATTTAAAGAAGGTGGAAAACTTATTTTAGGTGGTGTTGATGTTCCTTACGATAAAGGAATGGAAGCCCATTCTGATGGCGATGTGGTTATACATGCTTTATGTGATGCCTTACTCGGTGCGATGGCGCTTGGTGATATTGGAAAACATTTTCCTGATACCGATAATTCATATAAAGGAATAGACAGTCGACTTTTATTAAAAGAAGTGATGAATAAAGTGCGACAAGGTGGAATGAAATTAGGTAATGCTGACATAACCATAATTGCACAAGAACCAAAGTTAGCACCACATATTGACGATATGCGAAAGATTCTTGCATCTGATATGTCAACGGCGGTTTGTAATGTAAGTGTTAAAGCAACCACCACAGAGAAAATGGGATTTACCGGTAGAGCAGAGGGTATTGCTGTTACCGCTATCGTACTTTTGGTCTAGCTTTTTGTAGGTCGGCCTTTTACCCTCATATTTTATATTAACTGTGGGGCACTATGAGGCCGACGCGGTACTTAAAACAACCGCTATTGTTTTTAGTTCGTAAATTTTTAATTAATAAGTTTGTGGCTTCGTTATTTCACACCGTCGGCCTAAAGTGCCGACCTACATAAAATATAAGTTTTTAATATGTTTGATTTTTCTTCCTATCACTACGCAAATAGCGAACCTTCCTTATCAGGTGTAATCCGAATTCAAGCTTCAGATTTTAAAGTAGACGAAAAGTTTGCATTTGAACTGACTGGAGAAGGCGAACATGCTCTGTTACATATAAAAAAAGAAGATACAAATACAGATTGGTTATCACGACAAATTTCTCAACTTGCTGGTGTGAGAAAAGTTGATGTAAGTTATGCAGGTTTAAAAGATCGTAATGCGATCACAACACAGTGGTTTAGTGTTTGGTTACCAGGTAAACCTGATCCTGATTGGTCTCTTCTTAATTCAGACAAAGTTGAAATATTAACTTCATGTCGTCATAACCGTAAATTACGCCGCGGAAGTCTTCGAGGTAATCAATTTACATTAATTGTTAGGAACGTAGAAGGTGATGCTGCAGATCTTGAAAGTCGAATTAAAACAATAATAGATGACGGTGTACCTAATTATTTTGGTGATCAGCGATTTGGCATTGATGGTAAGAATCTGGAAAAAGCGACAATAATGTTTGGTGGCAGACGGGAAAAAGATCGTTTTAAACGATCGATATATTTATCTGCTGCTCGCTCTGCAATGTTTAATGATGTTTTATCTCAACGTGTAAAAATGAATAAATGGGCGAATGGCATCCCTGGTGATGTTATGTTGCTTGATAATAGCCACAGTTATTTTTTAGCTGAAGAGATAGATGAAAAAATTATTCAACGTCTTAAAGAACATGATATTCATCCAAGTGGACCTCTATGGGGTAGGGGGCAACTACTGTCAAAAGGTTCTGTTGCTGAACTTGAAAGTAAACTATCCGATAAATTTGAAATTTTTGATCTTGGTTTAAGAAATGCAAGACTTGATCAAGATCGCCGTTCATTACGCTTATCCGTTAACGATTTGCAATGTTCTTATGATTCTGAAAATAAAATTCTCAGCTTATCTTTTTTCTTACCTGCGGGTGGATATGCAACTGCGGTATTGAGAGAAATAATTAAAGTTTAACTAAGTGTTACAACTTATCTGTTTAATAATATTATTAAATTGTAATATTGCTTCCCGTATAAAATTTCTGTTGCTTTCATTCATTATGTTGTAATATTTGCGTCTTATTATTCATAATTATGAATAATACTTTCAAAGTGGGTTGGTAGCATTATATATAAGCAAATGCTGTATATGATAAATGGGCTGATAGCTACTACATACATTAAATAATAAAGGAACCTGCTTTTCATTAAGTCACTTTTGGGGAATCTCTATGAATAGATCTGATTACTGGAAGGAGAATTTGCGGCTGGTCGCGATATTGCTTGCAATATGGTTTGCCGTGTCATTCTTGTTTGGCATTATCCTGGTTGATACATTAAATGTGATCCGGGTTGGGGGCGTTGGACTGGGTTTTTGGTTTGCGCAGCAAGGTTCTATTTACACGTTCTTAGTATTGATTTTTGTATACACGAAAAAAATGAATGCACTAGATCGTAAATACGATGTACATGAAGACAAATAGGAGGCATAAACAATGGAGTTAACTACATTAACTTATCTCTTTGTTGGTACCACCTTTGCCTTATATATAGGTATCGCTATATGGGCGCGTGCATCAACAACAAGTGAATTTTATGTTGCAGGAAAAGGTATTCATCCTGTGGCAAATGGTATGGCTACTGCCGCCGACTGGATGTCAGCAGCATCATTTATTTCCATGGCGGGTTTGATCGCCTTTAATGGTTATGGTGCTTCTGTATTCTTAATGGGCTGGACTGGTGGTTATGTTTTATTAGCATTATTACTCGCACCTTACTTACGTAAATTTGGCAAGTTCACTGTTCCAGAATTTATTGGTGAACGTTACTACTCACGTACTGCGCGTATTGTTGCCGTGATTTGTTTGATTTTGGCTTCGATTACGTATGTAATTGGTCAAATGAAAGGTATCGGGGTAGCATTCTCACGTTTCCTGGAAACAGATTACGATACGGGTCTCTACATTGGTATGGGCATCGTATTTATCTACTCTGTTCTTGGTGGTATGAAAGGTATTACCTATACGCAAATCGCTCAATACTGTGTATTGATTTTTGCCTATACCGTACCCGCTGTCTTTATTTCGTTAAACATTACAGGTAATCCAATTCCTCAGTTAGGTATTTTAAGTACCATGGCGGATGGTAATACCTATATGATGGACAAACTAAATCTGGTGGTCTCCGAACTGGGGTTCAATGAATATACAACCCAGGTAATGGGTAGCAAACTCAATATGTTTGCATATACTCTAACATTAATGATTGGTACTGCAGGTTTACCTCATGTCATCATTCGTTTCTTTACTGTACCTAAAGTGAAAGATGCTCGTGCGACAGCAGGCTGGGCTTTAGTCTTTATTGCTATCTTGTACACCACTGCACCTGCTGTAGGTTCTATGGCGCGTTTGAACTTGATGAACACAATTCAAACAGGTCCTGTCGGTGAAGTAACGGCAAATATTGAATATGAAAAACGTCCTCAGTGGTTTAAAAACTGGGAATCAACCGGTCTTTTGAAATTTGAAGACAAGAACGGTGATGGTCGTATTCAGTACTATAACGACAAAAACAAGGACTTTGCTGCGAAAGCTGAATCATTTGGCTGGAAGGGTAATGAAATGGTCAAAGTTGATCGTGACATTATGGTGCTGGCAAACCCTGAAATCGCAAACTTACCAAACTGGGTTATTGCATTAGTTGTTGCGGGTGGCTTAGCCGCTGCACTATCAACGGCTGCTGGTTTGTTACTCGCGATAGCCTCGTCAATCTCACATGATTTATTAAAAGGTATCTTTAGACCTGATATATCTGAACGTGAAGAATTAATGGCAGGACGTATTGCCATGGCGGGCGCAATAGCGATGGCCGGCTACTTTGGCTTGCATCCACCCGATTTTGCGGCAGGTACGGTTGCGATTGCCTTTGGTTTAGCTGCTTCATCTATCTTCCCAGCGTTGATGATGGGTATCTTTAACAAGAAAGTAAATCGCACTGGTGCCGTTGCAGGTATGATCACAGGTATAAGCATTACTATGCTTTATGTATTCCAGCATAAAGGTATTATGTTTATTCCAGGAACATCATTCTTAGGTGACATGTCGCCTAACTGGTTCTTTGGCATATCACCTAATGCATTTGGTTGTGTTGGTGCATTAGCTAACTTTGCCGTTGCAATTGGTGTTTCCAAAATGACAGCTCCTGTTCCGGATCATATTCAACATCTTGTTGAAGATATCCGTGTTCCAGCAGGAGCAGGTGCAGCATCTGATCATTAATCAATAGTTATATTGATTAAGTTCATTGCTAAATAATAGAACCCCGTAAAGTAGATGCTTTGCGGGGTTTTTTATTACTTTATTTAACTAACTATTTTTAATGAATCACTATAAGATAAAGTATGGAAATTGAATTAATAGAAATTCGAGATTTTATTGCTTTATATCCACCGTTTGATGTCTTGGATGAAAATGCATTAAACACATTACCAAAGAAATTAACGATCCGTTATTTTAGAAAAGGTAGTGCCTTCCCAGATTTAACTCTTAATAATAGAAATTTATACATTATTCGTACGGGGGCAGTTGAATTACGAAATCAACAAGAACAATTAGTTGATAAATTATCCGAAGGCGATATTTTTTTAGCTGAAAATGTGGACGATAAAACGTCTAATGTAATAAAAGGGGTATGTGCTGAAGATACTCTGGTTTATCTTTTAAGTTACGAAGACTTATTACTACTACAAAATGAGTTTGATGATTTTGATCGTCAATTCAATTTCTCGGTAAATGAACGTTTACGTCATGCTGTTGAATTATCACATTCTGCTGATATGCGTGATCTAAGTGCAATGAAATTAAAAGTGAGTGAGCTCACAGATCGCCAGCCCGTCATTGTTGATGCAGTCACTACTATACAAGAATCTGCAATATTAATGACGAATGAATATGTCTCATCAATATTAGTTACAAATAATGGGAAATTAGTAGGACTTTTAACGGATAAAGATATTCGAACTCGGTGCGTTGCAAAGGGGCTTGGCTATAATGAGCCCGTTAGTTCGATTATGAGTACGCACCTTGAAACGGTTTTAGACAAAACTTTACTTTCTGAAGCTCTACTATTAATGACAAGAAATAAAATTCATCATTTACCTGTCATGAAGGATGATGAAGCTATTGGTATATTAACGACATCAGATGTTGTTCGGCATCTGAGTGCAAATCCAACATTAATTGCGACAGATATTTATAAGGCAAACTCAGTTGACGCATTAAAAAAAATAAGTGCTCGACTACCCGAGTTACAATTGCAACTCTCATTATCCAGTTCAACGGCCAAACATATTGGAGAGGTTTTTTCTTCAATCACAGATGCAATAACATGTCGGCTACTCGAGTTGGCAGAAAATTTATATGGTAAAGCACCGGTAGAGTATGTATGGGCTGCTGGTGGTTCTCAGGCCAGAAATGAGCAAACATCCCATTCTGATCAAGATAATGCACTTATTATTTCAGATGAGCTACAGCCTGAAGATGAAAAATATTTTGAGAATTTGAGTGATTTTGTTTGTGATGGTTTAGATGCTTGTGGCTATATTTATTGCCCGGGTGAAGCCATGGCAAGTAATCCTTTATGGCGTCAACCATTAAAAATATGGGTGAAAAAATTTACTCACTGGATACATAGTCCGGAACCAAAAGCACTGATGCTTTCAAGTATATTTTTTGATCTGAGGCCTGTGTATGGCACATTTTCTTTGTTTACTGAGTTACAGAATAATGTCCTTAAGCAAACTAAAAATAATGAGTTTTTTATTTCGCATATGGTGGGAAATGCCTTAACGCATCAACCTCCTTTAGGTTTTTTTAGGAATTTTGTTATGGTGCAAGATGAAAAACATAAAAATACTCTGGATGTTAAACATCGAGGCGTTGTTCCTATTGTTGATATTGCCCGTGTTATTGCGCTGGATAATGGCATTAAAGCGACTAATACGGTAGATCGTCTTGATGCAGCCTTCAAATGTAATGCGCTGAGTGCTGAAATGCACGGTAACCTTATAGATGCACTGGAATATATTGGTTCTTTACGTATCCGACATCAAGCAAAACAAATACGTGCAGGTTTAGATGCGGATAACTATTTACCTCCAGAAGAACTCTCTGGATTAGAAAAAAACCATTTAAAAGATTCATTTTCTATTATTAAAACGATGCAATATTTTTTTGAGAGCCGTTACCCTTCAGCAAGGATACGGTAATGATGTTTGATGCTTTATTTGGCTATAATTATACTCGGCGTAAATTACTCAAAAAAACAAACTCAACGGTTATGCAGGAGTTTCTGTCGAACCCATTCCCAAATAAAAAAGAATTAATTACTAATATAAATATAGTTTCACTTGACTTTGAAACGACAGGCCTGGATATAAAAAAAGACAGGGTTATTAGTATTGGAACTGTAAATATTGAGCATTTAGGTATTAATTTAGAGTCAAGTTCACATCAGCTAATAAATGCAAATAAAAAACTACCTGAATCAAGTGTAGTGATTCATCAGATAACAGATACACAATTAACTGATGCAATGAGTATCGAGGTTGCACTTCCAATTTTACTTAAGAAATTAAGTGGGAAGACTATGTTAGCTCATAATGCCAAGATTGAACTTGGTTTTATTAATAAGATGTGTCAGGAGTTATATGGTTCTAATTTTATAATTCCTGTCATTGATACACAGTATTTGGCACAGCGAAGTTTAGAGAGACAAAATAAGATATCGAAGAGTAAAGAGTTACGTTTGTTTAACTTAAGAAAGTCATACAATATGCCAGCATATAAAGCACATAATGCATTGATGGATGCAATTGCTACTGCAGAGTTATTTCTAGCAATGATCACTAAAATCTCACCGGGTAATAAAGCCTGCCTTAGAGATTTTCTGTCTTAGACATTAATCCCGTATTTTATTTTTTTGAATTGTTTGCTGATTTGTTGTTTGTTAGATTAAAAACTCGTTCAGCAATTTTGAAGGAAAATATATGAGTACAACTACGACCATTTAGTGCCTGATACAAAGCGAAGAGAAGAGATACAATGAAAACTATTAAAATAACAGAGGTTGCTATTCCCATCATCTCTTTCGCTTCACTCGAAGCGATCCATTCTACTGAAATACCTAACATCAAGACTAAACTAATTAACATAATCCATAATTGAATGCTGAAAGCGAGATCGGCTGTTTGTAGTGCTACTTTACTAACAGCGGGTCGGCTGGTACGAAAAATAAAAAAGAGTATAAATGGCGTAATAGTGCTTGCCAGTGGATTAATGAATATTCCTGCAAGAGCGGCTAAAGGTGCAAGAGCCATGTATGAACGTTGAGTAGTGTCTTTTTGAGTCATAATTATATTATAAGTATTTTTATTATTTTGTAGACTTTAAAATAACATAGATAGCACCAGTTCCGCCATCTTTTGGTTGAGCGGATGAAAAAGCAAGTACATCACTGTGTTGCGGTAACCAATAAGCTACATGTGTTTTTAGCACCGGAATTTTTCCATCTGATCGATAGCCTTTGCCATGAATTATATGAGCGTAACGTATGTGTTGTTTTCTACAGTCACCTAAAAATTCATAAATTGCTGCTTTTGCTTCAACTACGTTATAACCATGTAGATCCAATTCATATTCAATCGGTAAATCACCGCGACGAAGTTTTTTCAGTTGTTTTTGTTGGATCCCTGAGCGAGCAAAAAAAAGGACATCGTCAACTGCAGCATCACGTAAATCAACAGGATCAGACATTGTGTTCATTTGAGTAGATTCTTCAGAATCAAAATAATCCTGGTTATGTCTCGGCTTGGGGGATGGTTTGTTTTTAACCGTTTCGATACGTTTTTCGGATATTAAAGGACGAACATCTGCAACTTCATCTCGAAAAGAACTCTGTTCTTCTTCGCTTATTTTATTGCTCTGCTTTGGTTTTTTAATCGACATGGACTATTCGTACTATGGGTAATTAGGTGCTTAGTGTACCATTAAGGTCAATTAATTTAAGTAGGTCGATTTCTTTTTATAGTCGTTTTATGTTTAGTGAAAAGTATGCAAATTTTAGTTAGTAATGATGATGGTGTAGAAGCTCCTGGAATATTGGCTTTAAAAGATGGCCTGGAAAATATGGCTTCACTCATTTTAGTGGCTCCTGATCGTGATCGTAGTGGAGCAAGTAATTCACTGACATTAGACAGTCCAATCCGGGCAAAGAATGTCGCCGAAAATGTGATCAGTGTTGCCGGCACACCAACTGATTGTGTCCATCTGGCGCTAACGGGATTACTCGAAAATGAACCCGATATGGTCATTTCTGGTATTAATGCAGGTGCAAATATGGGGGATGATGTCCTCTATTCAGGTACGGTTGCGGCTGCGATGGAAGGGCGGTTTTTGGGTTTACCCTCAATTGCTATTTCACTAGCAAGTAATGCAGATAATGCGAAGTTGACCCATTATGATACTGCAGTACAAGTCGCTCGTTTTCTTATCAAACGTCTTAAACATGCGCCTTTTCCTTCAAATACCATTCTCAATGTTAATGTCCCTGATTGCCCCTGGGATCAGGTTAAAGGCATCCAATCAACACGTTTAGGACATCGGCATAAAGCAGAACCCGTTATAAAAGAGAAGGATCCACGTGGGCGGGATATATTTTGGGTTGGCCCACCCGGTGCTGAACAAGATGCTGGAGAAGGGACTGATTTCTATGCCTTAAAAAATGGTTTTGTCTCAGTAACCCCTTTGCATGTTGATTTAACACGTCATGAAGCTCGAGATGGACTGGCAGACTGGCTCGAACAAGATATTACAGAATCAACATGAATTATGACTTAAATGGTATTGGTATGACTTCACAACGTACGCGTGATCGCTTGATTCAGCGTTTACGCGAAGAAGGTATCCACGATGAAAATGTACTTGAGGTTATGCGCCAGACTCCACGACATATCTTTGTTGATGAAGCCTTAGCAAGCCGTTCTTACGAAGATACCGCATTACCCATTGGTCATGGACAGACTATTTCTCAGCCCTATATTGTGGCCAGAATGACTGAATTGTTATTAGCAAATGGTCCTTTAGAACGGGTACTTGAAGTTGGCACAGGGTCAGGTTATCAAACGGCTATTTTATCCCCCTTTGTGGAACAGGTTTTCACCGTGGAACGCATTGCCCCATTATTAGAACAGGCAAAAGAAAAACACAGAGCATTAGGTCTGTCTAATATACGATACCTACTCAGCGATGGAAGCTGGGGGTGGCAACAACATGCTCCATTTGATGCCATTATTGCAACTGCTGCGCCTGAAGAAATACCGCCTGAATTGACTGAGCAACTTGTCGATGGTGGGCGCCTTATAATTCCTCATGGTAAGACTCAACAGAGATTGAGTGTCATCGAGCGTGATGGCGATACATTAAATACAACAGATTTTGATATGGTCAGTTTTGTACCATTGGTAAGGGAGAAGTAAATTGAGAGTGTTTTCACGTATGTACGAACTGGCAATGAAATGGTCTATACATCCATATGCACCTCGTTATCTTGCTGGAATGAGCTTTGCTGAGTCTTCATTCTTTCCTGTGCCTGTCGATATCATGTTGGCACCAATGTCATTAGCAAAACCTGATAAAGCCTGGCGTTTTGCGTTTATCGCAACTCTTTTTTCAGTCCTTGGTGGTATTACCGGTTATTTTGTTGGTTATTTTGCAATGGATGTTCTTGAACCGTGGATACATACAGTTGGCTATTGGGAACGTTACCAACAAATTATTCTCTGGTTTGAAGAGTGGGGAATATGGATAGTTTTTATCGCTGGTTTTTCTCCTATTCCATATAAGCTCTTTACTATAACGGCGGGGGCACTGAGTATGGCGTTATTGCCCTTTATACTTATATCTATAGTAGCCCGAGCTGCACGTTTTTATGCCGTTTCGGGTTTGATGTTATGGGGCGGTGAAAGCATGGAAGCTAAACTTAGAAAATATATGGATCTCATTGGTTGGGTTGTTTTCATTCTGGCTATCTTTGCTTATATTCTGCTTAAGTTATTTTAGAATATATTTATGTTGTCCAAATACTATAAACTCCTTTTATTATTTGTATTAATACTGCTGAACTCGGGTTGTTTTCGCTTTGTGAAACATGAATCAGGGCGAGCATATAATTCGAGTTCATCCAGTAAAAATGTGACACATCACAGGGTAAAAGCAGGGGAGACCCTTTACTCTATAGCGTTTGAATATGGGCGTGATCATAGAGATGTTGCTCGTTGGAACAAGATTCGCAAGCCGTATACTATTTACCCGAAACAAAAGTTACGCATAATTCCAATAAGCAGTGATAAAACAACAAAAAATAACACTTTTAAAACAGAAGCTATAATCTCAACGGGTAGAAAAATAATACCTGTTGAAAACAAGGTTCAATACGTTGCAAATTCAAAATTAAAATGGCGATGGCCCACACGAGGAAAGGTTGTAAGTACTTTTTCAATACGTGATCCAGGTCGTCGTGGTATTGATATCGTAGGAAGAAAGGGACAACCTGTAAAATCGGCCGCAGCAGGATACGTTGTTTACCGTGGAAATGGATTGCGTGGCTATGGAAACCTGATTATCCTCAAGCACAATGAAACCTACTTCAGTGCCTATGCACACACGGAAAATGTGGTTGTAAAAGAGAACGAAAAGGTAAAGTTAGGGCAGAAGATTGCCGATATGGGTAATACAAATACAGATAAAACAAAATTACACTTCGAAATTCGTCGTAACGGGAAACCAGTTAACCCTCTGAGGTACTTACCGAAGCGACACTAACTCGACCATAAGGTAGTAAAAGAAGTATGGCGAAACAAAGCAATAAGAATAAAAAGAGCAACGCCAAGGGTGATGAAAATACCGAATCAGAAGACGTCTTATTACTTGATGAAGAAGATGTTGAAGAAGAAGCGGTAGAAAAAGAAGTCACCGATGATGAAAAAAAATTCACTCCAGGAACTATTCCTGCAAGCCAACTTGATGCCACACGCCTGTACCTTAACGAAATTGGATTCTCTCCATTACTCACCGCTGAAGAAGAAGTTTACTACTCACGCAAATTACTCAAAGGCGATGAGTCTGCACGTAAAAAAATGATTGAGTGTAATTTACGCCTGGTTGTGAAAATTTCTCGTCGCTATCTTAACCGTGGTTTAGCATTACTCGATTTAATTGAAGAAGGTAACCTTGGATTAATCCGTGCCGTCGAAAAATTTGATCCTGAACGTGGTTTTCGTTTCTCAACCTATGCAACCTGGTGGATTC
>JAUVGM010000331.1 GCA_030593785.1 Gammaproteobacteria bacterium
TTCGAGTTACACTGAAAAAAAACATGTTCCTGAAGTGAGAGTAGAAGAACAACAGGTTGTTGCTGAAGTGGCTAGTGTAAATGAGGTTGCTGCAGAAGTAGTTGCATCTGCGCCAATTATACGATCAACAAATTTAGCCAAAATCAGTAAATCTGAACTATCTGCAACTAACTGGCATGAAGTGGTTTCTTCAATGGCAACGACAGGTATATTGAATCAACTGGTTGAGCACAGTGCTTTTGTCAGTATTGATAACTCACATTTAAACTTAGCTATCGCGCCTTCTCACTCGGCTATGCTAACGTCTGGTCGTGAACAACAGTTACAAGAAAAGTTGTCTACATATTTTGAGATACCGCTTAAATTAAATATTGAAAAAGCACAAATTGAAACAGAAACACCAGCCGCACGTACTGGTCGTCAACAACAAGAACGTCAAACTGAAGCTGAAAATTCTATTGTTAATGATGATAATGTAAAAAATATTATGGATGCGTTTAGTGCAAATGTTGATCTTGAATCAGTTCAGCCAATAGATACAGAGACGAAACAAACTTAAGACAAACAATTAAAGAACAACCAACAGAAAATGAATGAGGTAATACTATGAAAGGCGGAATCGGCAACCTGATGAAGCAAGCGCAAAAAATGCAGGAAGATATGCAAAAGGCGCAAGAAGAAATGGCAAACATTGAAGTGACGGGTAAATCTGGTGGTGGATTAGTGTCTATCGTTATGACGTGCCGTCATGATGTTAAACGTGTTTCGATTGATGATAGTTTATTTTCGGATGATAAAGATATGCTGGAAGATTTAATTGCAGCAGCTGTGAATGATGCTGTTCGTCAAGTTGAAAAAACATCGTCTGAAAAAATGTCAGGTATGACCGCAGGTTTAAATTTACCTGGCGGAATGAAACTTCCTTTCTAAATATTTATGTCGGGTAGTCCACTTGTTAATCAATTGATTGAAGCTTTACGCTGTTTGCCTGGCGTGGGGCCTAAATCTGCACAACGTATGGCTTATTATTTACTTGAGCGTGATCGCACTGGTGCTGAAAACCTCAGTGCTGCATTAGATAAAGCGGTTAAGGAAGTAGGGCATTGTGAGCAATGCCGTAGTTTAAGTGAACTTGTGCTTTGTGACTTATGTGGAAGTACTCATCGCGACAGAACACTACTTTGTATCGTTGAGTCTCCTTCCGATGTACAAGTGATTGATCAATCAACGGACTTTAAAGGTTTATTTTTTGTTTTGATGGGCCACCTTTCACCTCTTGATGGTATTGGTCCTGAAGAAATCGGTCTTGAGATATTGGCTTCACGTCTGGATCAGGGTGAAGTGAAAGAAGTTATTTTAGCAACAAACTTTACCGTAGAAGGTGAAGCTACTGCTCATTACATCAGTGAAATGGTGAACTCACGTAATATTACTGCGAGTCGAATTGCGCACGGAGTTCCTGTTGGCGGTGAGCTTGAATATGTAAATAGCAGTACAATTTCACGTGCATTCTCAAGTCGTCAAAATTTCTAAGATATTTGTTCCAGAATTTTCATCGCATGCGTACAAAGTGTTTTAAAGTAACTATAACTTCTCTCTTCTATTTGACATGTTGATGTATGTCTGTCTGCATAAAAAAGCCCATAAGGTTGATTGTTTTTAAAGATAGTCATAACAACGAATGAATTATTATTAATAAGTTTTTGAAACTCGGGTTGAATAAGTTTCCAGTATTTAGAACGGTTGCTATCATTTATTAAAAGAGCTTGTGGTTTTTTAATCAGGAGAGTAAATAGGTTAGCGCTATTGACCGCAATCTTAAACCGGTTAAATAAGGGATCATTTTCTGAACCTTTTATTGTGTGCGCATTAAACATTCTTTCTTCATCACTATAACGGCAAAAAACAACTCGGTTTAGACCTATACCATCATGCATTGCGTTAACAATATTATGAATGACGCTTTCTTCTGTAACTTCACTATGTGAAAGCGATGTTAGCTCTTGTATTGTTGCACGTAAAATAGGTAACTGAGGTATTAAACAAACTAAGGCTTGTGCTTCTTCAGTTTCATCTTCTTTATTCTCTTCCTGCTCAATTATTAACGGCAATAATCGGGCTACGGCAGGAGTATCATATTGTGGAATTTCTCTTGCAATTTCTGCTGCGATTACATGGGTGCGTGTAATGATGTCAGACAACTTCATCCCCATCCATTCTGCAACAGCTTTTTGTATTTCATGAGTTGAATGACTGTACCAGCCTTCGAAACAAACACTACGTGCTAGTTGAACACCCAACATAATGCCAAAGGGGCGAGGTAAATTTGTACTTTCTGGGTGTAATGCTTCTTTTACTAAAGTAGGGAATTGCCAATTTTCAGCCAGTTTTAAACTTAATTCATCCAAAGTAAATCCCAGTACCAGATATTGAGCTTCTTCAGAGGCAATTTGATCATCATTCCTTAAACGAGTAATTTTTTCGAGTAGCTCTGGTGCATGTATCGAGATGATCATTTCACCAAGAAAATGCAGATGGGTAGCAGTAAAAACTTCATCTGGTGTCATGTCACGTCTTATAAAAGCCCAGTCGGTTGCAAATCGAGCGGCATGATATGCTCTGTTAAATGTCGCTAATAGACGGACTTTTGATTTTTCTTCTAAAACATCACCAACAGCAGGAAGAGCATCAGGTAACTTAGTTAATTGATCTGTTCCCATTAAGCGGAACGCTTGATTTACATGAGTAATCTCAGTTGATAATCGACCCTTTTTACGATTATTTGAACTGCGCAAAATATGTACAACTAAACCGGGATCACGTTCAACAACATGGGTAATTTCTTTTAGAGGAATTTCTTCCTGACGACATAAATTACGCAACTCTTTAATAGTATGTTTTAGCACGGG
>JAUVGM010000080.1 GCA_030593785.1 Gammaproteobacteria bacterium
AGTATTACTGAAGATGGCGGTGAATATGGTAAGGGAAATATTGTAGCTGAACTCGATATTAATCCTGATTTATGGTTTTTTGAATGTCACTTTGAAGGTGATCCCGTGATGCCAGGCTGTTTAGATCTGGATGCGATGTGGCAATTGGTTGGTTTCTACCTCGGTTGGATGGGCGGTCCGGGTAAAGGTCGCGCTTTAGGTTCAGGTGAAGTTAAATTTTCTGGCCAGGTACTGCCAACAAATAAAAAGATCACATATCATATCGATCTCAAGCGCGTTATTATGCGTAAATTGTTTATGGGAATTGCAGATGCACGCATGGAAGTGGATGGACGCGTAATTTATGAAGCAAAAAATTTACGTGTAGGTTTATTTACTTCGACAGAGGATTTTTAGAACATGGCCGAGCGGCGTGTAGTAGTTACCGGACTAGGTATTGTTTCTAGTATCGGAAATAACAAAGAAGAAGTTGAAGCGTCTTTGCGAGAAGGGCGTTCGGGTATTGTTGCCAGTGAAGTTTATGCTGAGATGGGTTTCCGTTCTCGCGTGCATGGCGCATTAAATATCGATCTTAAAGAATTAATCGATCGTAAAGTTAAACGCTTTATGGGTGATGGTGCTGCTTACAATTATATTGCTATGCAACAAGCGATTGAAGATGCGGGGCTTGATGAAAGCCAGGTTTCAAATGTACGTACTGGTTTGATTGTAGGCTCAGGTGGTCCATCGACAGAAAATATTGTTCTCGCAGCAGATATTATGCGCGAAAAAGGCATAAAACGTGTTGGCCCATATATGGTGACACGAGGCATGTCGAGTACTAACTCTGCTTGTCTTGCAACACCGTTTAAAATTAAAGGTGTGAACTATTCAATTACATCTGCTTGTTCAACCAGTGCACATTGTATTGGTAATGCAATGGAACAAATTCAACTGGGTAAACAAGACATCGTATTTGCTGGTGGTGGTGAAGAATTACATTGGACACTTTCTGTTTTATTTGATGGCATGGGTGCAATGTCGTCAAAGTACAATGAAACACCGGAGAAAGCATCTCGAGCTTTTGATGCGAACCGTGATGGTTTTGTTATCTCTGGTGGTGGCGGTGTTTTAGTCATGGAAGAGTATGAACATGCCAAAGCACGAGGTGCTAAAATTTACGCTGAAATAGTCGGTTATGGTGCAACATCTGATGGTTATGACATGGTTGCGCCATCTGGTGAAGGTGCACAGCGTTGTATGCAACAAGCACTTGCGACTGTTCCTGAAGGTTCAAAAATAACGTACATAAATGCTCACGGTACAAGTACTCCCGTGGGTGATGTCCGTGAACTGGAAGCGATTAAAGAAGTCTTTGGTGATGAGATGCCATATATCGCATCTACGAAGTCTTTAACCGGGCATGCATTAGGTGCAGCGGGTGTGAATGAAGCAATTTATTCGTTGATTATGCAAGAAGGTGGTTTTATTGCTGCCTCTGCAAATATTGAAGAACTTGATCCTGCGGCAGAAGGTTATCCAATCGTACGTGAAGCTATCGACAATGCAGAATTTGATTGTGTTATGTCAAACAGTTTTGGTTTTGGTGGTACTAACGCAAGTTTAATCTTCAAAAAAATATAAGTAGTTTTAGATACAGGTTATATTCAATAGCCTGTATCTTTTAATTTTTCTTCGCTGCTTTCTTTTTTCTCTTTATTTTTTGCGCAAACATATAAGCCGATGGTTCGATATCAAGGGTATCGATTATTCGCATTTCATCTAAATCAAATATCACAGTTACCCATTTTTCACGTGAATGTAAGGCTAAATAAGATATATTTGTTTTTGCTGTGCCAGTGAGTAAAGAATGTTGATATAGTTTTTTTAACTCAGGCTTATCTGCAACATACTTTTCTAGATTCATTGAATTTTCTTTTAAGACCGGAGCCTGTTCTTTACCGAATTTTTTATAATATTTAGATAATAAGTAGAGTGGTTTTTTTGCCTGCATTGCTTCACTCAGAATTTCTGATAATTTTTCTTTAGGTACATCAATGTAGATTAAAATTGGCCAGCTATCACCAAATTCCTTGAGTTTCGCGGCAGTCATCCCTGCTTCTTTAAGTTGGTAAGCTGGAACGGGAGTGAAGAAGTCAATTGTATAAATAATTGCGGCAGGACGTTCATTATAGGTGTTCCAAACTCCCCAACTTAACGCTATAACCTGTACTAATGCGATCATGGTTAAATCAAATTTTAAACCCGGTTTACCTGCTTTAAATACAATCAGTGTTAGTAATGGACCAATAATAAGATCAACACCTGCAATAATGCGTATTACTCGCCAACCACCATCTGTTGAAAATAAAGGTTCGGGATACCATTGAACTAGAATAAAATAAAGTAAGATCAGGAAAATGACAAAACTAATGGCAAAGTGGATAGCAAAGGCTCTGAAACGACTCATTATTATTCCTGTAAATTATATTATTAGTACAACCCTTTTTACTGTATGTAGCAATTACATGCAATTAAATCAGCTCTAAAAGTTAAGCGAAAGAAAAATAATTTAGGACAAGTAAGTGAAATTGAATAAAAAAGTTTACCGATGGGTTTTAGAATTAAGCATCATTATTATTGTTTTACTGGCGGTTCGTTTTTGGATGCAGCGAGATGTGGTTTCAGGTATCGCGCCAAATATCAGTGCTGCCACCTTAAAGGGACAACCTTTTGATCTTTATAAAGATAAACGAAGGCCTATGCTTGTTCATTTTTGGGCTACCTGGTGTCCAGTGTGCAAACTGGAACAATCAAATATTGAGAATACTGCAAAAGATCATCCTGTTATGACGATTGCAATGCAGTCAGGTAATAATGATGAACTTAGACAATTTATGCAGGCTGAAAAATTATCGTTTGCCGTAATTAATGATGAAAGTGGTATGTTGAGTCGAAGCTATAATATTCGAGGGGTTCCTGTTTCTTTTATTATTAATAAAGAGAATAAAATTGAATTTGTTGAAGTCGGTTATACCACTGAATTTGGTTTACGAATGCGGCTATGGTGGGCAGGGTTATAGGGTAGAGCCTTCACTTGTTAGTTAATTGTCGAAGAGCATCTTGTAGTTTACTTCTTGCATTTTTGGCAAGAAATTTAAGTAAAGGCATAATGTGATAAATGATTGCATCGACTTGAGGAAGAAGCTCCTCAGGTTTGTTTTCTTTTAGTTTCTCAAGCAATTCAACGATATTAACTTCTTCATGTTGTTGCTCTATATCAATTTTATTCACTGTTGAGTGAGTAACAATACGGTTTCCACCAGCAGATTGTGCTTCCGTTAAATGTTTTTCAGTTTCGCTTAGAAGTTGTTCAAATGTAACATCAGGTTTTAATTCTGGTTCATAAAGTCCTGCGCTAATAGTAAGTTTAATCGTATCTCCATTATCAGGAAGCTTGAAGGACATGCCTTGAATTTCTGTACGAATACGATCTGTGAGTAGTTCTGCTTCTTTTAGTGCTGTTTCTTTTAAAATCAGGGCAAACTTTGAAACACCAATTCGTGCAATGGTATCTTCCTGGCGAACTAGCTTAGTGAGTTTTTCACCTATTAGATGAAGCATCTTATCGATATTCTTTTTACCATGTTTAATAAAAAGATTATTAAAGCTATCTATATCCATCCGGACAATAATGAATTGACCACCATGGCGGTTGGCATAAGAAAGCGTTTCCTCACCCACTTTACAAAAATAGCGTTGACCACCTAAACCTGTTGTTTCATCAACGGTTGCCTGACGTTCTAGTTTGTCAGATGTTTCAGTGAGTTTAGTTGTTGTTTGTTTTAATGTGACATGCGCTTTTGCACGGGCTTGCAGCTGTATAGAGTCAAAGGGTTTTGTGATGAAATCATTTGCGCCCTTATCGAGGGCTTCTTGTTTTGCATCCTCATCATCATCTTTGCCGGTAATAATGATAACAGGTGTTTCTTTTAAGCGCGGATTATCTGACGTTCGTATACGTTCAAGCAGGCCATAGCCATCAAGGAAAGGCATGGATAGATCGGTAAAAACAACCTGGATTGAATCATCATTAATTAAGACAGTCCACGCATCTTCACCATTTTCAGTTTCAATAACATCATATTCTTTACTAAGAACCTTAGACATTGCGCGACGCATCACTCGTGAGTCATCAACAGCTAAAATGCGTGGTTTTTGTTGTTCTTCTTCGGCCAATTTTATACCTGAATTTCACCAATCTTGCGGAAAGTATTTATTTAATAACCGGAAGAAAAATTACTGTAAATTTACATTCAATGAGCATAACGCTTTATTATTCTTATGCCAAGTTTTTGCAGTGATAAATCAAGTATAAACATGGACTTACGGGGTATAATTAATGACAGTTTTAATTTCAATCTGGACATAATAATGTACTCTTACTTAAATATGACAAAGTATCTTAAAACCACAATTGGATTTTCACTTTTATTGCTGAGCGTTGCAGCCAATGCGGATAATGAGCAAAACGATCTGGTTCAGGCAGAACGCTATCGTCAAGCGGGGCACCCAGCAACATCCTCCTCTATGTTTAATGACTTATCCTTTGATAATGATATTGCGATCAGAAAGCGTGTCGCAAGTAACCGTAAAACACCTAAAAATATTTTGCTGCGTTTAGCGAGCGACCCTGATCAGTCTGTAAAAATATCTATTGCAACTAATCTTTCTTCTCCAGATGGGGTTTATCCAATATTGGCGCGTGATGAGATGGTGGCTGTACGAAGTGTAGTTTCTCGTTTTGAATATGTGCCTGTGATAGCACTTAAAATACTAGCAAATGATAAAGAGGTTGATATTCGACTTGAAGTCGCACGTAATTTAAATACAAACGAAGAAATATTAAAACAATTAATTCATGATGTTGATACTCAAGTGAGTAGCGTTGCTGAGCTTGCATTGCAACGTTTATATCAGGGTAAATAGCATTATTAAAAATCTGTGATTCACGTACAATTATGAATAAGTTTAATTTTTGTGACGTAGTTATAAAGTTAAATTAAATTGAGCTAAAGTTTTTTTCAGATTGGTCGTGAACAATAATAATGAGTGAACAAACGTCTAAAGCAAAAGCCACCACGCTAACCCCCAAGGAGTTGGTTACTGGATCAATCCGTTTAGTGTCATTACCGGAAGTGTGTATACGGGTAAATGAGATGCTGGATGAACCGTCGGTAACTGCTGCTGAGTTAGGTCATATTATTAGCCAGGATACGAGTTTAACGGCACGCTTATTAAAAATCGTGAATAGCTCTTATTATGGATTTCAGGCCAAAATAGAAACAGTCTCAAGAGCCGTGACGGTTGTTGGTTTGAGAGAGCTTCGGGGATTAGTCATTGCGGCTTCCGCTGTTGAAACCTTTTCAAATGTACCGGACGAAATATTGAATAAAGTTCGATTTTGGCGTCATAGTTTATATTGCGGAGTGATTGCCCGCTTACTTGCTGAGCAGTGCCATGTCTTACACAGTGAACGATTATTTGTTGCTGGTCTATTACATGATATTGGCAAACTCATCATTGCTCAGCGATTACCAACAGAAACAAGAATGATTGCGCTGGAAGCCGATGCTGGACAGCGTTCAGAATTTGAAGTGGAACAAGACTTTCTTGGTTTTAACCATGCAGAAGTTGGTGGAGAATTAATGAAGGCATGGAGTATGCCTGAGACATTATTTGAATCAGTGGCATATCATCATAATCCTCAACAAGCCGAGACGGGCATCATGGAAACCTGTCTGATTCATATCGCTAATATCTTAACCGATGAAGCTGAGCAAGGGCTTGATATGAAGGAAGATAGACCTCTGCAGGAAGTTGATCCTTTTGCATGGGAGATAACAGGGCTAAATGAGAGCGTAAAAGATCATGTGTTCCGTGAGGCGGGGCCTTTATTTACTGAAGCATTAGAAACCATACTACCCCGCTCCTACCCTTCCTACTAACACGAATAGAGAGAAACCAGATTACGGCGTTCACCCTCCATCATATTTCAATGTGGGGCACTATGAAAAAATTATTCAAAATGCTCATGTACTGATCGTACACTCGACAACTGCTCCTGCGTTGTTCTACCTTCGCACGTCCATGGGCTCGTGCGCTTTTTCATAATATTTTTGCCTTGTCCTCTGATTTCTCTCTATCCGTGTACCCTTACCGTTAATTTCCTTCTTTTAAGCATTTCATGATTTAATACCTATGTTTAAAAATCATAGGTTAATGGTTATGAAATCGATAGAAGAACTCATTGAAATTATGCGCGCATTGCGTGACCCAAAATCGGGTTGTCCCTGGGATCTTGAACAAAATTTCCAATCACTTATTCCGTATACGCTTGAAGAGGCGTATGAAGTTGCGGATGCAATCGAGCGAAATAATTTAGATGATATTAAAAATGAATTAGGCGATTTGTTATTTCAAATTGTTTTTTATAGTCAGTTGGCAACAGAGCAGCAGGCTTTTGATTTTGATGACGTCGCGCAAGCTATTAGTGACAAACTCACACGGCGTCATCCCCATGTTTTTGCGGATGTGAAAATCAGTAATGTAGAAGAGCAAACAAAAGAATGGGAAAAACTAAAACAACAAGAACGCCAAGCTAAAGCTGGATCAGACATATCTATATTAAGTCACCTCGATGATGTGAGTCGCACCTTGCCTTCATTAATGCGTGCGGAAAAATTACAAAAACGCGCTGCACGAGAAGGTTTTGACTGGCCAGATATCAAAGGGGTAATGGCAAAGGTTTATGAAGAGTTGGATGAAGTGCAACAGGAGCTCGATGACAGCATCCAGGATAAAGCAAGGTTAGAAGATGAAATTGGAGATCTTTTTTTTAGCTGTATTAATTTATCTCGCCATGCGGGGGTTGATGCGGAACAAAGTTTACGAAAAGCGAATCTGAAATTTGAACGTCGATTTAGGGCATTGGAAAATATAGCCAACAGTCAGAATTTGCAGATCAATAAAATGACGACAGATGAACTTGAAGACCTTTGGCGAGAAGTGAAAGAGCAAGAATAATGCAAGCCAAATAGTAATACACTGCGATAGAAATTAAGTCGGCTGAAAATAACCTTATAATTGCCATAAAAAAGCGCGATTCTCCTTCCTAGCGCTAAAAGCTCCAATTTCCCATCTGTAATTCTTTTCTTATCGCCAACATGGTGCGAAAATAAAACCATAAAAATTATATGAAATGCTTTTTCTGGATTTAAGGGGACAAAATGGAAAACATTAAACCTGCAACAGATGTGTTGTTTATATTACTTGGTGCCATCATGGTGCTTGCCATGCACGCAGGTTTTGCCTTTTTAGAGGTTGGAACTGTACGCAAGAAAAATCAGGTCAATGCCTTGGTAAAAATCATTGTTGATTTTGCTGTTTCAACGATTGCTTATTTATTTATTGGCTACGGTATCGCTTATGGTATTGATGGCATAAACATTTTTGAAAGTGCAAAAGCTTTAAGTGAATTAAATGGTTATGCGCTAGTTAAATTCTTCTTCTTACTTACCTTTGCTGCTGCAATCCCTGCGATTATTTCGGGTGGTATCGCAGAACGCGCACGTTTTTATCCTCAAGTCGCTGCAACATTTATTATTGTCGCATTCATTTATCCCTTTTATGAAGGCATGATTTGGCATGATAATTATGGTGTGCAGGCCTGGTTAAATGAGTCATTTGGTGCAAAATTTCATGATTTTGCAGGCTCTGTGGTGGTTCATGCCATGGGCGGTTGGATTGCTTTAGGTGCAGTTATTTTGCTTGGCCATCGTTATGGTCGTTATGGCAAAAATGGGGAGGTTTATGCTCATCCGCCTTCAAGCATTCCCTTTCTTTCGCTGGGCGCCTGGATTTTAACCGTTGGCTGGTTTGGTTTTAATGTCATGTCAGCACAAACGATTGATGCAATAGCGGGTTTAGTCGCAGTAAACTCATTAATGGCAATGGTTGGCGGTATTTTGGTGGCGACCGTCGTTGGCCGAAATGATCCGGGTTTTGTTCATAATGGTCCTTTAGCCGGTCTTGTTGCCGTTTGTGCAGGCTCAGATATCATGCATCCTCTAGGAGCGCTGATTACCGGTGGCATCGCTGGTGGCTTATTTGTTTATACATTTACTCTCGCACAAAATAAATGGAAAATTGATGATGTTCTCGGTGTTTGGCCACTGCATGGGTTATGTGGTGCATGGGGTGGTATTGCTGCGGGCATTTTTGGTAGCACAGCATTAGGTGGTCTTGGTGGTGTGACCTTTATGTCTCAATTAGTGGGTACAGCGATAGGTCTCTCGATTGCGTTAATGGGTGGTTTTGTCGTTTATGGTGTCATGAAAGCATTGGTCGGTATTCGTCTCAGTCAGGAAGAAGAATATGAAGGTGCTGATTTGAGTATTCACAAGATAGCAGCAGAAGCTGAAAGTTAAATATAGACC
>JAUVGM010000211.1 GCA_030593785.1 Gammaproteobacteria bacterium
TTAGGTGAATACACCTACTTTGGTCATACAACCGAAAGTATTGCTTTTTCTCAAGCATGGGTTGCAGTTATTGCTTGTGGTGTTGTCGGCGGTTTACTGGGTGGATTATTCAGCAGCAGTTTGATTTTTGGTACACGCCAAATCGCAGCTTACTTAAGTGAATATCCTATTCGCATTGCTTTTTTCTGTGGACTCATTTTAAGTTTGTTGGGTTTTTTATCTGATGGCCAAACTTTTGGTACCGGATATCTTGAAGCTAAAAATCTGGTTGATGGTGGAGAAGTTTCAGTCGCCTTTCCTTTTTATAAATTGCTGGCAACGATTGCTTCTTACTTAAGTGGAATACCCGGTGGTATTTTTGCACCTTCATTATCAGTGGGTGCAGGGCTAGGCGCAGATCTCGCACAATTTATGCCTAGCATTCCTTTTTCTGCAATCGTTATGCTTGGTATGGTGGGTTATTTTACCGGTGTAGTACAAACACCTATCACGGCTTTTGTGATTGTTATGGAAATGACCGGCAGTTCATCCATGTTAATGCCCTTAATGGCAACAGCCCTGATAGCAAAATCAGTTTCACACCTGGTTTGTCCAACGCCTATTTATCAAGCGCTGGCTGATGCTTACTTAAATAAAACAGTTCAAGCAGATAAAAAGATATAATCAGGCTACCGGAGTCACTCATATATTCTCAATAGTATTAATATTTAAACTATATTGCTTAACAAAGATATTCTTTAAAATATAAAGTAACTCCGCTACCTGAACAGTGAAACGGTTAAAACAGATAAAAGTAACCTTGAAAAACAACTAAAGTAAAATATGAAAACTAAAGATATCCTCATCGCATTTTTCGCAATCCTTATTATTGGCAGCATTGCCTACTTATGGATTGCCCCATCTGGTGCGCAGCAAGCACCTGATATTACATTACAGTTAATTGATGGAAAAAAACTTAAACTCTCCATCTTAAAAGGCAAACCGGTTTTAATTACTTTTTGGGCGACGTCCTGCCCTGGTTGTATTAAAGAAATGCCACACCTGATTGAACTCTATGAGGAGTTACATTCCAAAGGCCTGGAAATTATTGGTATAGCCATGCCATATGATCGTCCTGACTATATTATGGAAATGGTTAAACGTAAAAAAGTACCTTATCTTATAGCCTTTGATTTAAAAGGTGAGGCAGTTCGCGCTTTTGGTAATGTAAGCTTAACACCTACAACTTTTCTTATAGATGACAACGGAAAAATCATTAAAAAGAAAATTGGTGAAATGAAAATGGATGTTTGGAAAAAGCGAATTCTTTCAATACTTAATAAAAAATAATATTGCAAATTTTTGTTGGCTCCGCTGCGCTTGAGCCAACCTACAACTGAGAATAGTACCCTGTAGGTTGGCTCAAGGAATGAAATGACGGAACCAACTTCAAATTATCTGGAGACAGAGTATGTGGTTAAAAGCCTTACATTTGATTTTTATGGTGACCTGGTTTGCCGGTTTATTTTATTTACCACGTCTCTTCGTTTATCACACCATGTCTGATGATCAGGTTAGTCGTGATCGTTTCAAGATAATGGAACGTAAACTTTATTACGGGATTATGACTCCCAGCGCAATACTCACCATTATTTTTGGTACTCTCATGTTAACTGAATATGCATGGGCAAGCTTTGGGCAGGACTTATGGTTACATATTAAGCTAGCTTTAATTGTTGCTTTAGTTATTTATCATGTAATGTGTGGCAAGTTTGTTGCTGACTTTAAAAATAATAATAATAAACATTCACATATTTATTACCGCTGGTTTAATGAAGTGCCAGTATTAATGTTAGTAGCCATTATTATTCTTGCGAGTGTTAAACCCTTTTAATATCAAAGAACCGTATACATAAAAAAGGCAGCTTACGCTGCCTTTTTTATTAACTAATCAAATTTTAAAATACGTATTTCATTCCAAGAGATAATGTTTGTACATCTGTAGAATCATTTTCATCATTATCGCTATGGAATATCGCATACAACTCACTCTTATCCCCTAAGTCACGTACAAATGCTATCGCATATGCAGTCTCATCTTTAGCGGCAGTACGCTGTCCATATGATGCTTTTAATTTATACATTTCAGATAACTTCATCACACCATTAATAATATAAGCTTTATGATCTGCGCCTGTATCATATTTACCAGATTCATAACCAACACCTACTTTGTTACCAGAATCAAATGTATAGCCAACCGTTAAGCGGCTGCCTTCCTGTCCTTGGATAGCTGGCGCAACAAAGTCTGTTACCGTTTCATGAGCTAAACCAACATACAATTTTTTAGTTTTATAAGTCGCGGCAATAGATTGCACATCAAATGCTTTATTGGCTGCATCACCTTCAAGCGTTGATACTGATGCCATAACTTGTATTTGACCAAACTTCTTTGATTTATAAAAAATGGAATTATTGGCGCGAGTATACAAACCCACATCCTTCCCCATAACCGAGGTCATTTCAGCAACGGTATCGGAAAATATTTTAATACCAATCGCTTTTTTCATCGCCGTATCATGTCGTCCAATTAACAAAGAACCGAGATCTTTGTCTTTTATACCAACATACATATTTCGCGATTTAATAAAATCATCGCCATTGTTGTCATCGGCCATATCATATTGAATTTCAAATTTGTAAAATCCTTGCAGATCACCTTTAAACGTTTTCTCTCCTTTCATGCCAAGTCGTGAGCTTCGACTTTTTACCTGTAAATCTTTTGTCGTTCCCGAAAGACTATCTATTGATATATGTGCAATGCCATAAAATTCCATTGGGCTTGCCGCCATCACCGTAGGTGAAACTAAAATGCTACCAAGAACTAAAACCGCTATATTTTTCATTATTTACCTCTATTACTAATAATTTACTGATACGAGAACGACGCCACAATAATCTAAATGATAATCATTTGCAACTAGAGGTTAAGATATATTATGTGGATTTAGGACTTCTATACAGTAACCAACTGAAAAGATTAACAAAATAGTTCTAAATAAAATATAAAAACGAGAATTTATATACCTGCAACAGGCTCATACGGTAATAAGATAGCAAAATTAGAGCCTTTACCAAGCTCACTATCCACTTCAATGTGACCATTAATCAGCTTTACAATTTTCTCTACCAGGCTAAGACCTAGTCCTAATCCCTCATAAGCCCTCGTCAAAGAAGAATCGGCCTGATGGAAAGCGAAGAAAATTTGTTCTATGGTTTCTTCAGTCATGCCACAACCTGTATCCGATACATTAAAAGATATCCAATCAGCGCCATCTCTTTTTTGCAGTGAAATGGACATCGTCACAGTGCCATTTTCAGTGAATTTATTTGCATTCACGAGTAATTCATAAAGCACTTTCATTAATAGGGCGAGATCCTGCTCAAAGGGTTTTATGTCTTCAATCTTAAATACCAGGGTATTACCATGCAGTTCAATATCTTTTTCCAGTCGATATTTAAGTTGCATCACGATCATATCCAAATCGATAGGAATATGATCAACCCTAATATTTCCAGCCGTTAAATCGGAAAGTTCCAGAAGATTATTAACAACCCGAAGTAATATCTCTCCAGCATGATGAATTTTTTCAAGATATGAAGCTGCATCTGAACTTTCGAATTTTTTTAATTCTTCTTCAAGTAATGAGCTATAACCTTGAATAACATTTAGAGGTGTACGTAACTCATGACTAATCATGCCAAGAAATTCATCTTTAGTTTTACTGATTCTTATATATTCCTGCTCTGCCTGTTTTATTTCTGAAATATCAATAAAAGTTTCAACAATAATTTTTTTACTGCCTTCATCGCTGACAAAAGCACTATGTAAAACATGTTTATTATTATCAACACAGCGGATCTGTTGTAAATTAACTTCCTCGGCTGAACATAAAGCGGGACAGTTATTATTTTCTTCATAACACTGAAAATAATTGCTACAGGGCTGACCTTGCATAACCTCGGGAGAAGCAGAAAATATTTTAGCTGCGGCATTATTAGCATGAATAATAGAACTATTCTCATCCAGCAACATCACACCAAAAGGGACTTTATCAATAAGTTTGTTAATTAAAGAAATCTGGCCAGTATTAATCAGGGAATATGCTTTGAGGCGTTCATTCAGATCCGTATTTTTTTTACGCAGCGTTTCCACCTCTTCTTGCAGGGCAAGTAATTGCTGCTCTAAAGTCGCGATATTATTATTGGAAATTGACAATCAAACATTCCTTAATTTTTAATCACTATACGTTTTTAAGTCTACATTAGATTATAATAGTCATCCATATTTTTACTAACAATAGCGATTATCAGGTTGCAATCCCCACCTACAATTTTGTGTTTATCTGGTTTTGATCCTTCAGGTGGTGCAGGTATTCAAGCAGATATTGAAAGTATTGCCAGCATGGGTGGCCATGCTGTTCCCGTTATTACCGCTCTAACCGTGCAAAATACGCAGAATGTGAGTTATTTTGAGCCAGTAGAGACACAATTGTTTACTAATCAAGTCAAAAAATTGCTTGAAGATGTTGCTGTAAAAGCCATAAAAATTGGCATGGTTGGTTCACTTGATATAATTGAGGCAATCAGTGGGATTCTAAAAGAAAATCCTGAGTTACCTGTTATTTATGATCCTGTTCTTGAGGCTTGTGGCGGAGCAAAATTAACTGAAACCGGCATGCTTGCTGCCATTCATGAACTATTTCTA
>JAUVGM010000339.1 GCA_030593785.1 Gammaproteobacteria bacterium
ATGAACATCACAATGCTATAGATCTTATTACCACGGCAAAAATGGGTAAACACTGTAATAATAGCTGTCTCGGCGCCTATATTCTGGACAGAAAGTTCAACCGGGTTGAAGTCTTTCATGCAAAACACACCATCGTAGCAACGGGCGGCGCAAGTAAGGTTTATCTTTATACCAGTAATCCCGATACATCGACGGGTGATGGAATAGCCATGGCCTGGCGTGCCGGTTGTCGAGTAGCAAATATGGAATTTAATCAATTCCACCCAACATGTCTTTATCATCCAGATGCTAAATCATTCCTCATTACCGAAGCCGTGCGCGGTGAAGGTGGAATATTACGCCTGCCTGATGGCACGCCTTTCATGAAAAAGTTTGATAAACGTGCCGAACTTGCTCCCCGCGATATCGTTGCTCGCGCAATTGATCATGAAATGAAACGATTGGGTACTGAATGTGTATATCTTGATATCAGCCATAAACCAGCAAAGTTTATCATTCGGATGTTTCCGACAATTTATAAACGCTGTCTTGAGTTAGGCATAGACATCACAAAGAAACCCATCCCTGTTGTACCTGCCGCTCACTATACTTGCGGTGGCGTTGTTACTGACATAAATGGCCAAACCGACGTAAACCAACTTTATACAATAGGTGAAGCAGCTTTCACCGGATTACATGGTGCAAATCGTATGGCAAGTAACTCAATCCTCGAATGTTTAGTATTCGCACAATCAGCGAGTAAACATATTTTAAAACAAGGATTGAATAAATCAGAAAATATTGAACTACCCGGTTGGGATGAAAGCCGGGTCACCGATTCAGATGAAGAAGTTGTGGTCACACATAACTGGGATGAGTTGCGTCGTTTCATGTGGGATTATGTTGGTATTGTGAGAACAGACAAACGTTTGCGTAGAGCAAAAAGTCGGGTTAATTTGTTGCTAAAAGAGATTGATGAGTACTATGGTAACTTTCGAGTCACCAGTGATTTATTAGAATTACGTAATCTTGCAATGGTTGCCGATTTAATTATTCAGTCTGCTATTGATCGTAAGGAAAGCCGTGGTTTGCATTACACTTTAGATCATCCGAATTTAAATGAAGAACTTAAGCCATCAAATACTGTGTTAAGGCCAATGGGATTTGTTCCTAGAGTATAAGCAAACCATGGTAGGTCGGACTTCAGTCCGACGCTGTGGTAATTTACAACCTCTAATTACTTATTAATAGTTCAAATACAATTATTTTCTTTTAACATTTAAATAATTTGATGCGTACATTTTTATATCGCTGCGTCAGACTAAAGTCCGACCTACAGAAAAACCTTAACCCTCTACGTCCTCTGCAGTTATATTCTTTAAAAATCGCAGTCGAACACGAAGTTGCCGTAATAAATCTTTATCTGCTGAACCAGGTAATAATAAAAGATGAAATACTTTCTTCCTGCCAAAACAATTACTTGTTGTAAAATTCAACCAAATAAGAAAGTACGTTACGATGCATTCACCACATAATTCTACTTCATAACTTTCTTTGTTATTTGTTTCTATTTTCCATTCATCTGTAGCACTTAACTTTAAAGAAGTGATTTTATTTGATTTTTGTTTTTTAAATACAAATATTGACATTGAAATTAAAAGAGTAATAAGAAGTAACTTCACGCTTAATAACAATGAAGCAATAAAAATACTCACTAAAGAAAATAAAAACACAGCTATAAGATAGGTGTTAAATATATCTGAAGATTTAACTATCAGGTCCAGCGGCATCTCGAACTTGTTTTGCAACATCGGCAACATCCTTGTCGGTTGGAATATCTTGTCCCATTAAGTAATCCAGTAAAAATTGATCCTGACATTTTAGTAATTGATGAAAAGCCTTTTTAGTTTTAATCGGTAAATCTGCGTAACGTTTTTCAACAAAGGTCTCTAACATCAAGTCTAATTCCAGCATGCCACGGCGACACTGCCAGCGCAGGCGTGTTTCATCCAAAGCTAAGTCACTGGAGAACAACATTTAAACTAAATCCTTAACCATGAGTTTTTTAATGCTGTGAATGGCTTCGGTTGGGTTTAATCCTTTAGGGCAAACATTCACACAGTTCATAATAGAATGACAACGGAACATTCTATATGGACCATCAAGTTCCTGGAGTCGTTCAGAGGTCGCTTGATCACGGCTATCCGCTAAGAACCGGTAAGATTGTAATAATGCTGCCGGGCCACGAAACTTATCCGGATTCCACCAAAAAGAAGGACATGCGGTCGTACAACAACCACATAAAATACATTCATATAAACCATCTAACTTTTCACGCTGTTCAGGTGTTTGTAAAAACTCCACTTCAGGAATAGGATCTTTAACAGTAAGATAAGGTTTAACTGCTCGATAGTGATGATAAAACTGTTCCATATCGACGACCAAATCACGAATAACGGGCATACTCGGAACAGGTCTAACTTCAATAGGTTCTTTTAATTCTGATAAACGACTTTTGCAGGCTAATCCATTACTGCCATTAATATTAACTGCATCTGATCCACAAACACCTTCTCCACATGAATGTCGGAAAGTAAATGTTTCATCTTCTGCTTTTATTAATAACAAAGCATCACGTAACATCATGTCTTCGGTTACATTGTCCAGAACAAAATCCTGCATATACGGTTTTTTATCTGTTTCAGGATTATAGCGGTAAATTTTAAAACGCATAATGCACCCTATTAATAGACACGTGGTTTAGGTGGAAAACTATCGACCGATATCGGCTTTA
>JAUVGM010000026.1 GCA_030593785.1 Gammaproteobacteria bacterium
TATTGGGATAAAACGCATGATAGTTATGCGGCAAAAATTTTACCGGGTGAATATTATGTAACTATTCATGATGAGCTCATTGTTACTGTGTTAGGTTCATGTGTGTCTGCTTGCATTCGAGATAAAGTTTTTGGCATTGGAGGAATGAATCATTTTATGTTACCAGCCAGCAAGGGTGATGATGCAGGTTCTTTTGGAGCCGCAGGTGAGTCAACCCGTTATGGTAATTTTGCCATGGAGCAAATGATTAATGATATTTTAAAAAATGGCGGGCGTCGTGAAAACCTTGAAATAAAGGTGTTTGGCGGCGGTCGGGTGTTGAAAAACATGACAACACTGGATATAGGTAAAAAAAATATTGATTTTGTTTTGCAGTATATAAACGATGAGTCATTAAAATTAACTGCAGAAGATTTAGGGGATATTTACCCTCGTAAAGTGTTATTTTTTCCAGCATCAGGAAAGGTTAGAGTTAAAAAATTACGTTCACTGCATAATAATACAATTATTGAACGTGAAAACAAATATAGCCAACGTATTATAAAAGAACCTGTTGCTGGTGAGATTGATCTTTTTTAATAAGGATGAAATAATTTTTGTATGATTAAAGTTTTGATTATTGATGATTCTTCTTTGGTACGTCAGTTACTAACTGAAATTTTTAATTCTGATCCTGAAATTAATGTAGTTGGTACAGCTAAGGATCCTTTTGATGCCCGTGAGAAAATAAAAAAACTTAATCCGGATGTTTTAACGTTGGATGTTGAGATGCCTAAAATGGATGGCATAACATTTTTAACTAATTTAATGCGTCTACGTCCAATGCCTGTCGTTATGATCTCATCACTAACTGAAAAAGGTGCGGATGTCACATTTGAAGCGCTGGAGCTCGGTGCAGTTGATTTTGTATCTAAACCAAAAATTGATGTTTCTGTTGGCTTGAAAGAATACTCGGACGAAATTTGCGAAAAGGTCAAAACCGCTGCAAAGGCAAAAGTGAGTGCTATTTCTGACCGGGTTAAATTAGATGTTCAACCGAAACTTTCAGCCGATGCCGTATTGCAAAAGCGTAAAACGCCTACAAAGTTAAAAACCACCGAAAAAATTATTGCACTTGGTGCCTCAACCGGAGGTACAGAAGCGATTAAAGAGGTACTTATACGTTTACCTGCAGATACTGCCGGTATTGTAATTAGTCAGCATATTCCAGAAGCTTTTAGTAAACCTTTTGCAGAACGTATGAATAAAATGTCTGCTATGACGGTATATGAAGCTACCGATGGACAACAAATTTTGCCTGGTCATGTCTATATTGCGCCGGGAAATCGTCACTTAATTGTTGAGCGGAGTGGAGCGCGTTATATCTGTCGTTTAAATGATGGGCCACTGGTAAACCGCCACAAACCCAGTGTTGATGTGATGTTTCGCTCAGTTGCTCATAATGTTGGTCCTAATGCTGTTGGTGTTATTTTGACCGGTATGGGGGCTGATGGTGCGAAAGGACTCAAAGAAATGCTGGAAAATGGGGCTACAACTCTGGTTCAGGATGAAAAAACCTCTGTGGTATGGGGAATGCCCGGGGAAGCCTATAAAATTGGTGCTGCATCAGATCAATATCCCTTGGAACAAATTGCAAAAGAATTGTTAAAACGCAGCCAGGGTTAAATACCTTTCACTTTCCTGGCCTATACTTAAAACTACGCATTTTATGAGGTTTCAAGAGTAGGCATGGATTGTGCATTATTCAACATGAGATGAAGGAAAATATCAAAACGTTGAATATGGATATCTTTATCGGGATTTGAGCCAAAAAGCTCATAATAAAAGGTAGGAAAGGCGAATTATGTACCCTATAGCCGAGCCAACTATGGCTGAACATCTAATTGAAGAACATTCAGGACTGGTTCATCGCATTGCTTACCATTTGGCGGCAAGGTTGCCGGCAAGTGTTGTCGTGGATGACTTAATTCAGGTCGGTATGATTGGCTTATTGGATGCCTCACAACACTATGATGCCTCTCAAGGTGCAGCATTTACCACTTACGCAACCATTCGAATTCGTGGTGCCATGCTCGATGAATTGCGCCGTAATGATTGGGCCCCAAAATCTGTTCATAAAAAACACCGTGATTTAATGAAAGTTGTTTCAGCGATTGAAACAAAAACAGGACGTGAAGCAAAGCCAAAAGCAGTGGCTGCTGAAATGGGAATCACGCTTGATGAATATTTTGAATTAATACATGAAACAAATACATGTCGAATCATTAACTTTGTTGATTTAGGCGCAGATGATGATTCAATGCGAGATACGAGTAACGTCTCTCCACTTAATCCTGTTGAAGGTATGCAGAAACAACAGTTTCGTGAACAACTGGTTGCTGCCATTAATATATTACCTAAACGTGAAAAACTTATTGTCAGTTTATATTACGATGAAGAACTTAACTTACGCGAAATAGGAGAAGTTCTTGATGTGAGTGAGTCACGTGTCAGTCAGTTATTAGGTCAGGCACACTTACGTATGCGTAAATTTATTTCTGAAAAATTTCCTCAAATATCAGAATAAGCAATATTTGTTAATCGGCAATGTTCAATTAATTAAAATATGAGTTGTGAAGTAAGGTGACTCCGGTACCTTCTCTCTTACTATCCATATTACTATTCAATAATATACCGGTTGTGTAATAAACAACCAATGCATGACAACAGTCAATAAACCTCTATACTCTAATCTCAGTTATAAAATAATAAGACGCTTGTATATATTAAAGAGTGTAAGAACATCCTGTGATACATATCTCGGTTTATCTTGGTTATCCTAGCTAAACTCCGTAGGGTGTTAGCCGTTTTCTGTAATTGGTAACAAAATTAAGGGGGTCAGAATGACGTTTAATGATGTATTTATGATTGTGCCATCGAGTGCCGGATTATCAGGCGCACTCTGGTTTGTTTTATTAATGGTCGTGTTTTATATGGCACGAAATCATGCGCACAAAGGAATCTTTTCTTTTACTGAAGCGGTACACAATGCATTTCGTTTGAGCGCGCGTTCAGTAAAGCTTTTACGTGATATTTTAATTGTTCGTAACCGTGATGTTTTATTAGCGCAAGGCCGTGAAGCAACGGAACGAATCATTGAGCGTGAATTTGAACGTATCGATGCAACCGTACGCAAAGATTTAGGTGACTATCCTGCATTACATCGTCATCTCAATGAAGAAATAACTGCAATAGATGAAAATTTTGCAGAAAGTACAGATGTACCTCCTACACCACCTGCATGGGTTAAAGCGGTTGAAGCAGTCGCTAAAATTCCTGCGGCGAAAGGTGATCCAACAGTAGGTAATATCCTTGAAGATATTCATCAGTCTTTAATTAAATCAAGTACGCGTGCTTTAGAAGAATATCGTAAAGCCAGTAGTAAACGTCATCAATTATTACAAAAAATGATGCCTCACTGGCGTAATGTTTTAAAAACATTAACTCAGGTCGATAAGTCAGTTAATAGTTTGTTAGCGCGTTCAGTAACGATTGATCGATTAATGCATGATTATGAAGATATTTTAAAAGGCACAGAAAAAGCCCAACGCATGCTGTCATCTTCATCAATGACACAGTTTTTTATAGCCGGTTTTGTACTCGCTATTGCGGTGGGCGGTGCATTTATTAACTTCCAACTTATTGCCAGACCAATGTCTGAAATGGTTGGTGGTTCAGATATGTTGATGGGCTTTAAAACATCCAGTGTTGCCGCACTTGTTATTATTCTTGTTGAAATTTCATTAGGTTTATTCTTAATGGAGTCATTACGGATCACTCGACTGTTCCCGGTTATTGGTGCGTTAAATGATAAAATGCGCGTTAAGATGGTTTGGATAACCTTTATCTTTTTATTCTCTCTTGCATCTGTTGAAGCAGGTTTAGCTTATATGCGAGAGATACTGATGGAAGATAGTCAGGCAACGCTAGCGCTTTTGAGTGATACTGGTGGCGTAGAAGTAACTCAAAATTCAGCCCTTTGGATTACAACAGCGGCACAAATGGGCTTGGGTTTTGTATTACCCTTTGCCTTAACCTTTGTGGCAATTCCACTTGAATCGTTTATTCATTCTATGCGTACAGTATTAGGCACAGCAACAGTCGCTTTTTTACGTTCATTAGAGTGGTTATTACGATTGGTTGGGAATTTAGTAAGAGCATCAGGAAAAATATTAGTTCATGTTTATGACTTCCTTATCTTCTTACCATTAGGGATTGAAAAATTAATTAATAAAGAAGGCGGTAAAAAATCTACCGGCTCATCAAGTACAAATGTTGGAGGCGCGTTATGAAAATAGGACATAGACCCTATTTATTACTTTTAGTTGTTGCATCATTATTTTTACAAGCATGTAGCGATGAACCCCAGGTACCTAATACACGAGGAGTGTATATGTTGATGGATACTTCGGGAACATATACTAAAGAGTTGAAACAGGCTCAGAGAGTTATTAACTATATCCTTTCTGAATTAGGACCTGGTGATTCATTTGCGGTTGCCCGAGTTGATACTGGAAGTTTCAGTGAAAAGGATATTGTTTCTAAAGTAACATTCCAGGATCGTCCGAGTATGACGAATCAACAAAAACGCGTTTTCCGTGAAAAAATTGATAAATTTGTTAAAACTGTTAAAGGCAGTGCCTATACAGATATAACAGGTGGAATTTTACAAGGCATCGAGTTTTTGAATGAGGCTGGTACGGGTCATAATACCATTTTGATTTTCTCTGATTTAAAAGAGGAATTACGAAAAGGTTATAAGCGTGATATTCCGTTATCTGTAAACAATTACACGGTCGTTGCATTAAATGTAACGAAACTCCGTTCAGATAATATTGACCCTCGTGAATACCTGGATAGATTGGAATCATGGCGTTTAAAAGTGGAGTCTGGCGGGGGCGAATGGCGCGTAATTAACGATATGTCGCGTTTGGAGAAGATCCTGCACAGAAAGTAACAGTTTTTAACAATCTCAAAAGAGTATGCTCAACAAAGCCTGATAATATCAGGCTTTGTTGTTTTTACAGTATTGACCTTATATTAAAGAATATTTAATCATAAGCCGACATATTAAATGAGATTGTATAATATTAGGTTTAGTGATATTTAAAAGGACAAAAGGCTTGAGTCATACGTTAGAACAAACTCGAAACAAAGAACCCATGTGGTTATTTGAAAGAAATTATAGTTATCTTAGAGGTATATTCCCTGAGCTTATAGAACTGTCTTCAGGTGTATTGGTTTATCGTGATAATCTCAAAGTTGTAAAAATTCAGTGTTTGGAAGTAAGCCGGTACACGACGTTAATATCACTTCGTCTTACTTTTATCGAATGCCCTCAAATCCCCCCAGTTGAAATGAGCATTCGCCTTTATCATGATGCGGAAGTTGCAGACGTCATAACGTACCAAAATATTACACGTTTAATTGCGCCGTATTTCTCGGCAAAAAAAGATACAGATCAAGATCACAAACGACAAGCAAATATTTTACTGTATGAAATATTGTCTGGTTGTGTGAAAAAATGCTCAATGGAAACAGCGTAATTGATATAAAGGATGTTTTAAATGAAATTAACAATGAATAATTATTTTAAATATATCAGCTTACCTATATTTCTTCTGTTTTCTTCTCAAAGTATCGCTGTCACGGTAAGTGATGGAATAGAGGCTATTGAAAATGACGACAATGCCGGGGCAGTAAAAATTTGGTCAGAGCTTGCCAGCTCAGGAAATACTATTGCCCAGTATAATCTGGCAACACATTATACATCCGGTCATGGTGTAAAAAAGAATCCAAAAAAAGCCGATAAATGGTTAAAAGGAGCAACTCGTTCAGGCCTTATTCAAGCCTATTTACATTTGAATAGCAAGGCTGTGGCACCGGCAAAGGGCATGACTCTTAGTTTTTATATTGATCCAGAAGTATGGCTGCAAAAACAAGAAGGAAACAAATACACTATACAAATTGCAAGTAGTCGAAACAAGAAATCTATTGAAAGATCATATAAAGATAATAACTTCAAAGGAGAAGGTGGTTATTATCATTATGCTCGTGATGGTATTGATCGTTATGGGTTAATTTATGGCACATTTAAAACAGTCGCTGCTGCCAATAAAGCGATTGCACAATTGCCAAAACATTTACGTAAAAAGAAGCCCTGGGTTCGTAAAATAAAATCACTGCAAAACATTAGTAAATAATTAATTTTATCAGCCCGGACTCTTCTCTTCACTTTCTAATCAGTTTGTTTTTGAAAAAACACTTTGCATGTGTATTCATGTGTTGTCTCCTGTTGTGATAAAATTCAGGGACGGAATTTTATTTAATCTAGCATTGAACTTAGATGTGATTAAATTGACCAATTATGACCATCGAGAAATGAATTAAGATATTTATATTATCAGGATAAAATTGATATGAAAAAGTTTGTAGCAATAGTAATTAGTAGTCTTATGATTTCTGTTCCAGTTATTGGTTCAGCAAAGGAACTAAAGGATGAAGTCAGGCAAATCCTAAAAGATAATCCATCAATTATTATTGATGTGATTAATGAAAATCCCGCTGTTTTTATTGAGGCACTACAAAATGCGAGTAGAAAAGCTCAAGCGTTAGATGTAGCTCAAAGAGAAAATGCAGAACAACGAAAGCTCGATGCGGCTTTCAGCAACCCTTTAAAACCAGTCATCCGCAAAGATGAAGCTATCCGCGGTACACGTAATGCGCCGATCACCATTGTTGAATATTCAGATTTTCAATGCCCATATTGTGTCAGAGGTAATCAGACAGTAAAGGCTTTAATGAAAAAATATAAAGGCAAAATACAATTCATTTATAAACATCTCCCTTTAAGTTTTCATAGCGAAGCCAAAAATACTGCGCGATACTATGAAGCAATTCGTATGCAAAGCAATAAACTGGCATTTAGATTCCATGATATTATTTTTTCCGATATTAAAAAATTACGCGGTGGTGAAAAAGCTCTTAAGTTGCTTGCAAAAAAAGTGGGCGTTAATATGAAAAAATTAGAACAAATGCTAGAGAATAAAATGGATATTATTAATGCCAGAATTCAGCAAGATATAGATGAAGCCAGTAAATTTGATTTTCAGGGAACCCCTGGCTTCTTGGTAAATGGAATACCTGTAAAAGGAGCTTATCCTCTTGAGTACTTTGATGGAATTATCGAACAATTACAAAAAAGAAAGTTGATATCACTTTAATATAATCTCACTCATCCTCTTAAGTGTAAGGCTGTTACGTTAATGTAACGGCCCTACACAAAAAAGCCGTCGTAAGACGGCTTTTTTGTTGTTTGGTGGAGGCGGCGGGAATCCATCTTCTAATGTATTTATTTGATTATCAACAAGTTAGTGATTTTTAAAAAGTTTATGTAGCACTTCACTTGGTACATAAATCTCCTACTTGAAAGGGAACCGAACAGGCGTCTGCAGGTCATTCGTTAGCTTGTTATAACACTATTTGTAGCCGTCAAATTTTATCTTTCCTAGTCAGGCATGAGCTTCGATATGAGCTGACATTTGTATAAACAATTAGGTAATAGCAGACATTCGTAATATTATTCTGACAGGGTACATACGACCCGAAGCAGCCATTAACAATAAATGACAAAATAAAATATAAGCGGACATATGATTTATAGGTAATAGGCAGATTTTGCCTAAATAACGGTTATGTGCCTGAAGGAGAAGACTAGATGCATGAGAATTCGGAAACATCTATAAACTCAGCAAAAGCACTCATGGAGCATTCTCAAAAGAAGGCCAATGAAGCTGCAGCTGCTAATAAAACTTCTCAGCTCGCCTCTGAACAAGTAGCACTACTAAAAGAATCTAATGAAATAGCTACAAAGGCACTTATCGAGGCCAATCGTAGATCTGAAGAAGAGAGAGTCTTGCACGAATCAAACAACACTGATGTAGTTGATATAAAGCCAAACATTTTTGGTTTAGGTGCTAACTTAAATGAAGCATGGCGTAGGTTTAAAAAATGGCGTTCGAAATAAAACACCTCATAAGCAAGTCAAGCTCGTTGACTAATAGCTCACTGGGACTTTTAAGTCGTTATACCCTATGTAGAAATCTAGAGAATTACTTTGCATAAACAGAAAAAAAAGAGGCAGCACTTTGTATGGAGAAAATATCTCAGAAAGTGGGCTCCAAAAGATAGAATCTTCTGCCTTATGGAAGACAGGATATTCAAATCTGGACTGATGGGAGTTGGGCAGGAGAAATACTTCTATAAACTGAATGAGTTGTCGAATGAAGAGATACTCTTCCTTAAGGCACTTTTAGAGAAAGATCAAAGACCTATGATTCGCCAGCTTAATCATGGCTGGATAGACTTTTTCAATAAAGTATTTGAGATAAAAAATCAGATTAATCAACGTGGAATTTCAGACCCTGAAATTGATGATATGTTAGATGTAATGATTTGCAACGTTGAAGAAGATCTTCATTGCAACATTGAATCGGAAGGTGGAATATTTCTAGATAAGCTATATAGAAAAGATGTTTCATTTTATGAAGATGATGATGAGTTGATTTCATTTATATTCTTTATATGTCAGCAATATTTTAGAACCCAAAAAATCAATAACAATATGCGAGAGTCCTTAGGCTCGTTCAAGGGTTTTAATCTTGATGCTATGTGGCCCGTTCTTCGCCATACAAGCGCAACAAGTGTAGGGTTTAGCCTCTATCAAGACAGGGCAAAATTTCGGCCTATATTGATAGAGAACACTTCAAAATTTCCTTTTATTACTGGCGACCAACCAATTATAAATACCCACGCTGTCGGGTTAGAGCTTGAAGAGATCCCGGAAGAGCTTGAATTCTATTATCCATTAACGCCTTCGCTGGCATTTCTTTTAACAGATAATCCGAAATATCAAGGTGAAACACTCATCTCTGCTTCTGAAGCCGATGTCATTAAGTACAATGCGTGTATTCATCAACAGTCGGGTAGGCAAGTATATGCCTCTAAAAGAGAGCCTTTAGAGCTATTGTTAAAGGTATAAACGTTCGAATTTAGTATAGGTATAACAAGAACATGTTGTTGGACTAGTTTTACACTGCGCTTCAAATCAGCCGAAAATACAGGCGTTGAATGTCTGCTTTTGGCTGATTTTATCGGTTTACCAAATATAGTTTTATGCCGAAGTTACAATTCCTAACTTCGTAACATTAAGCCTAAATTACAATATTTAAGATGTGTTCCTTTTAATCCACTTTTTATAATCACTTTCTTTATACCCTAATATTCTATTATTTATTGTAATAATTTTAGGCAGTAGTCCTGTCTGTAACATTCGCCACTCGCTGGTTCTTGAAATTCCCGTTAACTCTCTAAATTCTTTTCTTGATATTATTCGGTCATTCATATCTAACTTCTATTATTGTTAATTTATATAACAATAAACGCACTTGTTTTAATAAAAATGCTGTTATCGATATGTATATCTTTAAAATAATTTAAATATAATTCATTAGTGTGATTATTCTCACATATAGCAAGGTTGTGATGTCTGATTATTATTTTATATAGATGACTGTATTAAGTGATATGTACTCGCTAGCGATTAGATCTATTGTTTATTTTAGGCTATATTTATAATACGAGAAGAAAAGGTGGTTGTTATACACCTTTAATGCAACTTTGAACAAATAACATTTGTTCATTTATTCATTGCTTGCAGCGTAGTAGGTGGAAAGTACTGTTGATGTTTTGATTAGATATTAACAGTATGACTTTATTGATTATAAGGGTTTTAATTTATAAAGTGCTGTCACTCAATTTGTTTTGTGTGGTATGTGGAAGCCTACAAGCTTATTTGTTCTGAGTTGATAATATTATCATTAGGATATTTAAGTGTACTAACTAGTTCTGGGCTTTAAAGATAAGTGCGCATAATATGTGTTTTCTTAAAGTTCCTCAAACTCGAAGAAATTTAACACTGTTATATTTCTTCGTACATAATGGTTCGACGGTATCAGTTATGTTGTCTTACACAGCTGGCGCAGGTACCCGTTTCAGGGTACTCTGCGCCAGCGCCTTTTAAACTTATCTTTAACGAAGATAAACTTCTGTGATTTCAGATCTTAAGTGTCCTAGTTCACTAGATATAGCACTAAGGCTTTCATTATAAGTTAAACCTTTATTCTGAAGTTCGCTCATTCGCTTTTGAGCATAAGAATGACGTGTGCCGTGCGCACCACGAGACCAACCTAATGCACGTATAGATGCGCCAGAGAAAGATGATGACCAATTATTTCCATACCCAATGTCATATTGGCTCATGTAAAATATTTTTCTGTCTGTAACTTTTATTGCTGTAGGGCGTCGAAACTTTTCTAATTGCTCTGCTAGAGCAGGAGGTAAACGTACCTCTCGAATTAATCCACCTTTCCCAACAACTGAATACTGGATATAGTTTTCCCGTCCTAAATATTTATGTTTGCTCCAAGGCCGACTATCAATTGGTTGCTCTTCAATTCTTCTGATTGTTATCAACTCGTGGGCACGTAAACCACAAATGAATGCGATTTCGGTTGCGAGTGCATTTTTTATGTTTTGGTGTAATTTAATTAAATCAATCTGATCTTTGGTATAAAGGCGACATTTTTCGTTTGTCTCTGATTTACTTTTAATATAATCAATCTTTACAGTATATAATTTTGATTTATATCTAGAGGTAAGGACGGACATAGCGTGTCTATCTATGTCCAGTGTTTTTTGTTGGACGTGTTCGGCTCGCTCATAAAGGTATTGATAGACCATGTTTGAATAAATTCTATCGAAGCGTTTAATCTTAAAGTTTTTACTGCACCATTTTGCAAATTTCTTTAAAGATGCTTCATATTTATATTTTGTACTTTCACTTGCATCTATATTTTTAGTAATGTCTTTAGCTTGTTTTGTAAGGCTTTTCATTTCATCGCTCCCCATTAATCCATTGATTAATACGTCGCATAATGGTGCTTCTTGCTGCTTTCATCCTTTTATTAATCCATAACCACTGTTGGATTTCACCTAGTGATGCATTTCCCACTTGGTGTAAAATCATGATTTCACCATGACACCTATCTAGCTTGCTACTATTTTTTCTATACGATTTTTTCATTCTCACTTTATTCTCCTTTCTGATTTTTTTTAGTTCACGCGTTAAGTCATTATTTTTGTCGTTGTCGTTGTCGTTGTCGTTGTCGTTGCACATACTGTTTCCTAAATTGTTATCTCTATATCTAAATAGACGCATGCGATGTAATAAAAAGGAGGGTAAATCAGAAGTCTTTCCACTTTAATTTGAAATTAATGTTGCGTGATAGTTGTTGCGTAAAAGAGCATTACGCCCACGCTGGGTGTACGTTTCGAGCGAAAGCGAGAGCCTCACCCAGCGTGGGCATTCGTAATGCACGCATATAATTTTGGTTTGAATGTGGGATGAGTCTGCGACTAGCAGACGAAGGACATTTTCAAACAACGCGATGAGTGGGGAAGCCGGAGGGGCCCCACTCATCAAATTGATGTTGGACGTAGATTTGCGATCATAGCAAACCGTAGGCCTACATATAACGTGAACGAAGTGAGCTGTGCACTAAATACCACGTCCTACGCCGACCTATAAACTATCAGTAAATTGTTCGTCAACGAACATTGTTTGTCGGACTACGACACTGAAAGAATATTTATGCTTAAATGCCAGAAAGAATTCTCGGCCAGCGTTCGTGAATAGCATCTTCAAACTCAGGAGTGATCGTGACTACGTAAACTCGTTGTTCATATTTATCGCGAGCTATTAAACCTTGAATGAATTGGCCTTTGGTGAGATCAAACCAATGAGAATTACCCTGGATGTCTTTTTCCATAAATTGCTTAACAGGTATTTTTACAAGGATAGGAAACCACTTATCCCAACGGCCAGCATAAATAGAATCAAGTCTTGCCCAACCACCTTTAGGTAAGCTTCCACTTTGTTCTTTACGTCTGCCCCAAGGGAGTAGCTCAATTTTTTTATCTTTAGTTATAACGGGTAGAAGTGCTTTGGGGTTAGGAAAATAAACGCGGTTATCTTGTCCCTTATGAAGGTAATACACGCCGCCACACATTAGTTATCGCCTTTTGTTTTATCGATCGTTTGGCGTAAGCCAAAAGGTTTCCATGCGGGAGCGATAACGTTTGGCATAACGGATCTATTTAATAGGCGAGCAGGCGATAAACATAATTCACCATAACGTTCGTTAATATTATCCATAACGTGATGATGCGTTTTTGTTTGACTGTTGCTCTCAAATAAACTTAATTGCCCAACAACAGAATGAGGGTCAAGTGCGGTAACTTGCAC
>JAUVGM010000075.1 GCA_030593785.1 Gammaproteobacteria bacterium
GTTACATTGTCCAGAACAAAATCCTGCATATACGGTTTTTTATCTGTTTCAGGATTATAGCGGTAAATTTTAAAACGCATAATGCACCCTATTAATAGACACGTGGTTTAGGTGGAAAACTATCGACCGATATCGGCTTTAAAGTCACAGGTTTATAATCCATTCTATGACCTTCTTTATAATATAGACTATGTTTTAACCAGCTGACATCATCCCTATCTGGATAATCCATACGAGAGTGAGCACCACGACTTTCTTTTCGCTCCAGTGCAGACTTAACCGTTGCAACAGCTAAATCAACCAGGTTTTCTAATTCCATCGCTTCTATACGCGCAGTATTAAATACTTTACTGTGATCGGTTATACGAACATTGTTCATTCTTTTTTCAAGCTCTAATACTTTTTCTAAACCTTGTTGTAAAATTTCTTCTGTTCTGAATACGCTACAATAATCTTCCATTGTTTTCTGTAATTCAGCACGTAAACCATACACTGTTTCAGAGCCATTACCGTCGGATTCATCCCATCGATTTAAATGAACCAACGCTTGCTCCACACTTTCTTCATCAATTTGACGATGATGTCTATTTTCTTTCAAGTATTTTTTAATGTCATTACCGGCCGCACGACCAAACACCACAATATCGAGTAAAGAGTTGCCTCCTAATCTATTAGCGCCATGTACGGAGACACAAGCGCATTCACCCACCGCATATAAACCGGGGATTGACTCTTCACCCTGGTCAACGGGGACAACAACTTGTCCGTATCGATTAGTTGGAATACCACCCATAGTGTAATGCGCCGTTGGGAATACAGGGATAGATTCCTCAGCAGGATCAATATGCATAAATGTTTTAGAAAGATCACAAATACCCGGTAAACGTTTATACAACACATCACGACCAAGATGATCTAACTTCAACATCACATGATCCGCATTGGGACCACAACCACGACCTTCTCGCACTTCAATTGCAATTGCTCTACTAACGACATCTCGACTCGCTAAATCTTTTGCATGAGGTGCATAACGTTCCATAAAACGTTCACCATCTTTATTAACAAGATAACCACCTTCACCACGAGCACCTTCCGTAATTAACATACCTTTTCCGGCAAGTCCGGTAGGATGGAATTGAAAAAACTCCATATCTTGCAGTGGTATCCCTGAGCGCAATGCCATGGCTAAACCATCACCGGTATTAATATGCGCATTGGTGTTCGTGCGGAAGAGTTGCCCCGCTCCACCTGTTGCCAGCAAGGTTGTTTTAGCTTCTATTAATAATGGTTCTCCTGTTTCAATCTCTAATACAAGAGCACCAAGAATAAAACCATCTTTATCCTTAATTAAATCAATCGCAAAATACTCATCAAAGAAATGCGTTTTAGCACGAATGTTTTGTTGATAAAGCGTATGCAAGATAGCATGACCGGTTCTATCTGCCGCGGCACATGTTCTTGCTGCTTGTTCACCACCAAAGTTTTGACTTTGACCACCAAAGGGGCGTTGATAAATTTTTCCGCTATCCATACGACTAAAAGGCACACCCTGATGTTCCAGTTCATAAACAAGATGAGCGGCTGAGCGACACATATATTCAATCGCATCTTGATCACCAAGATAGTCGCTACCCTTTATGGTGTCATACATATGCCAATGCCAGTTATCCGGTAAGACATTAGCAAGCGCAGCATTCATACCACCTTGAGCAGCAACGGTATGTGAACGAGTAGGAAATACTTTTGAAACGACAGCAACATGAGTATCTGCCTCAGCAAGTTGCAAAGCAGCTCGTAAGCCTCCACCACCAGCTCCAATAACAAGTGTGTCGAATCTACGACGTTCTAAATTTTCAATACTCATACTTTTACCAAACTTATAACGATAAGTAATAACCACGTGGTCATCACGAGAAGAAATAAAGCTAATGCAGTTAATAATATAAAACGTACGCTACTTGGTTTGGCGTAATCTACCAAAATATCACGCATACCAACCCAGGCATGTACAAAAAGAGACAGGTAAAATATAACAGTGGCGATCAACATAACGGGATGAGAAAAAACACTGTACCAACTACTATAGTTAATTGGAAAGTTGGTCAGTATCCAAACAATTAAAGATAAAGAATAAACCGCGATATAAACAGCAGTTAACCGCTGCAATAACCAGGTACGCATGCCTTGAGCTTGTAAACTCATAGTATCCAAACCCCGCTTATAATCAGCGTTATTATCACCGCGGCAAAAACAACAAACCACGCTGATTTACGTGCAACAGATAATGATATCCCTATATTTTGATCTATTAATAAAAAACGGAATCCCGCTAATAAGTGATGTACAAATGACCATATTAATAAAACTAACGCTAACTTAATCCATGATGAAGATAAGCACGTTAACATTTCTTTATAACCAGCTTCATTTCTAAGAGAGAGTTGAAATAGATATAAGCTAACGGGAATGGAGAGAAATAAAATCAAACCACTTAAGCGATGGTTGATTGAAGCAATACCAGTAATAGGCAAGCGAATTTTTAGTAAATTTAAATACTTTGGCCTATTATCTTTTGTTTTCATACAAAGCCTGGGGTTATTGATTTCAAAGATTAGTTATATAATATTCAGATTAGTTCATTTCAAGATTCATAGTCATGCGGTATAATTCATCCCACACTTATCGTGGGTTATATTCTATAACATAAAACCAGTAATACCATTGATACAGCAAACGGCTACACTTTTCAAATTATTAATTTCACAGGTTTAATATGAACAATGAATGGGAAAATTTTCTCTTAAGTAATAAAGCAACATTAGAGAGTAATACTGTTAAAAATTTTGGTCTTTCAATAGATGAAGAACAAGCGGCTTATTCAGATCTGATTCTTGCAGACTTGAGTCATTATTCTTTACTCGAAGCAAGTGGCGATGACGTCGTTGAATTTCTTCAGGGACAACTAACAAACGATATAAAACTTGTGACCGAAAATATTGGCCAGTTAAGTGCTTACTGTAACCCTAAGGGTCGAATACTGGCAAACTTCAGAATATTTAAACGTGATGATGATTATTACATGCGTTTACGTTCAGATATCACAGAAGCTACGTTAAAACGATTACGTATGTTCATAATGCGCAGTAAGGTTGAACTTATTGATAAAAGTGATGAACTTTGTCGTATGGGCATTGCTGGAGCAAACGCTACAAAACATCTCTCAAGTTTATTTAACAAACTTCCTGAAAATGCAGATGAATCATCTACTGAAAATGACATCACCATCATTATGTTACCTGGTACCTTGCCTCAGTATGAAGCTCATGGTCCATTTGAAAAAATCAAAAATCTTTGGGAAAAGCTAAAAAGTGATGCCTCGATGATTGGCGAAAATAGCTGGAATATACTGACAATACGCGCCGCTATCCCAGAAATCGTCTCTGAAACGGTTGAAGCTTTCGTTCCACAAATGGTTAATCTCCAAGCCATTAACAGTCTTAGCTTTACCAAGGGTTGCTATCCCGGGCAGGAAGTCGTTGCCCGCATGCATTATTTAGGTAAACTGAAGCGACGATTATTCATTGGAACGGTCAAAGGCGACACTTTGCCAATATCGGGACAGTCAATCATGACGGGCAATGAAAATGAAGAAAAAGCGGGCCAGATTGTCACCGCTAGCTGGTCAAAAGACAAAAATATTGAAATTTTAGCGGTTCTTCAAATCGAAAAAGCGGAAAAAGAAGCACTTCATATTGAATCCGATACAGGCTCTACAATTGAACTCCTTGATTTGCCCTACAGCCTCGAAAAAGAGGAAAAAAAGTAAAAATATATTTAATATTTTTCTTGATCTGTCGATAACTATAGTGAATGTAGCCAATAATCTAATAACAAGACTTAAAGGATAGAAACATGGACGCCGCAGCTGAAGAAAAATTCCTCGACAAATTATTAGAAGATCTTGAGAACGATAAACTTGTTCTACCTACACTTCCAGAAGTTGCACTTAGAGTTCGAGATACATTAGAAGACGAAGACTCTTCTCTCATGGATGTGGCAAAAATTATCACCAGTGATGCCGCGCTTTCTGCTCGAATGATTCAGGTCTCAAATAGTCCACTGCTACGTGCAGCTAATCCTATTGAATCAGTCGAGGCCGCTGTTACCCGCATGGGTAGTAATATGATTCGTAACTTGGTTACCAGCATGGTAATGGAGCAAATGTTCCAGGCCACATCCGATGTTACCGATAAACGCTTACGTAAAATATGGGAACACTCAACCGAGGTGGCCGCTATTGCACATGCTCTGGCCAGCCAATTTACTAAATTACAACCCGAACAGGCGATGCTTGCCGGCTTGGTACATGATATTGGTGCCCTGCCAATATTAACCCGAGCAGAAGACCATCCTGAATTATTAGAAGATGAAGCAACTCTGGATCGTATTATTGAGAATGTTCATACCACTATTGGTGCAGAAATTTTACGTAAATGGAATTTCCCGGAAGAGCTCATTGCCGTTGCTGAGCAACATGAAGATTTAGACCGTAATTCTGATAATGGCCCTGATTATGTAGATGTGGTCATTGTTGCAAACCTTCAGAGTCTAATTGATAGTAAACATCGGCATACTGAAGTGGACTGGAATACGGTTCCTGCATTTGCGAAGTTAGGCCTTCAAGCAGATGTGAGTGTCGTTGATATGGATGAAACAAATGCAAATATTGAAGCAGCTCGGGCAGCTTTAAGTTAATTACTCGTTAGATAATGTTGTTCGGTTAAGAATTGTAGGTACGAATTTATTCGTACGCCGATTTGAAAATCATCTAATAAAGTTAATGTAAACACCGCGTTCGAATAATACCCTCTCATATATTTCTGATGTGGAGCACTATGATTCGTACCTACAAAAAAGCATCCTCAAAGGATGCTTTTTTTATCTGCTTAGGGAAACGATTAAGCTTCTGGCCACACTTATAAACCGCTTCGCGTTTTGTCTAGCACACCCCTAACCACAATCTACGATTGTGTTTCTGGGCGCACCCCAAGAGTACTTCCTCAGGTTAACTGCCGTTAACCTTCAGGGCGCATATGCGGAAAGAGCAGAACATCGCGTATTGATGGTGAATCAGTGAATAACATGACTAAACGATCGATACCAATACCCTCACCGGCAGTCGGTGGCATACCATGTTCAAGTGCAGTAATGTAATCTTGATCAAAGAACATGGCTTCGTCATCACCGGCTTCTTTTTCTTCTACTTGTGCTTTAAACCGTTCAGCTTGATCTTCTGCATCATTAAGCTCTGAGAAACCATTAGCAATTTCACGACCACCCACAAAGAACTCAAATCTATCCGTTACAAAAGGATCGTCATCATTACGACGCGCTAAAGGTGAAACTTCAGTTGGATAAGCGGTAATAAAGGTTGGATTCATTAAACGATGTTCAACCGTTTTTTCAAATATCTCAATTTGAACTTTACCTAAACCATAACCATCTTTAAGGGGAATACCTAAACGTTCTGCAATTGCACGTGCTTTTGTTTCATCATCCAATTCTTCCATCGTAATATCATCATTAAAATGAAGAATAGATTCTTTAATGGTCATGCGATCAAAGGGTTTACCAAAGTCATACACATCACCTTGATAATCAATTTTAGTTTTGCCAACCACATTCTCTGCAATTGAACGCAACATTTCTTCGGTGATATCCATAAGATCTTTATAATCAGCATATGCTTCATAAAATTCAATCATGGTGAATTCAGGATTATGTCGAGTTGATAAACCTTCATTACGGAAGTTACGGTTAATTTCGAATACACGTTCAAAACCACCAACGACTAAGCGCTTTAAATATAACTCAGGTGCGATACGTAAAAATAAATCCATATCTAATGCATTATGATAGGTTGTAAACGGACGTGCTGTTGCACCACCTGGGATAACTTGCATCATTGGCGTTTCAACTTCCAGGAAATCTTTCTTCGTTAAAAACTCTCGTATATGCGCAACAATTTTTGAGCGCATAATAAAAGTATTACGAGAGTCTTCATTCATAATTAAATCTAGATAACGTTGACGGTAACGTGTTTCCTGATCCGTCACGCCTTTAAATTTTTCTGGTAAAGGACGTAAAGATTTTGTTAATAAGCGAATGCTATCTATCTTTACCGATAGCTCACCTTTATTGGTTTTCATTAGAACACCTTCGCCACCGATGATGTCGCCAATATCCCATTTCTTAAACTGTTCGTTGTAAACACCCTCAGGTAAATCATCACGAGCAACATAAAACTGAATACGTCCAGACATATCTTGTACCGTGGCAAAACTTGCTTTACCCATCACACGTTTCAACATCATGCGACCAGCAACACTGACACGAATATTTAACTCAGCAATTTCTTCTTTATCTTTTTCACCGTATTCTGCCTGTAATTCACCCGCCATCACATTACGACGAAAATCATTCGGAAAGGTGACACCATCAGCTTCACGAATGCCCGCTAATTTTTGGCGACGTTCAGCGATTAGTTTATTTTCGTCTACAGGTTGTTGTTCGTTATTATCTGACATCTAACTATCTCTTTTTTAAAATTATTTTATAAACCACTTTTCAAGCTGGCTTCAATAAATATGTTTAAACCACCATCAAGCACCGCTTGAGTATTGCTTGTTTCAACGTTAGTTCTTAAATCTTTAATCCGTGATTGATCTAAAACATAAGAACGGATCTGGCTGCCCCAACCAATATCTGTTTTGCTGTCTTCCATTACTTGTTTTTCTTCATTCTGTTTTTGCAATTCAAACTCATAAAGTTTGGATTTCAACTGCTTCATCGCATTATCTTTATTTTGATGCTGCGAACGACCGCTTTGGCACTGTACCACGATCCCTGTTGGTTCATGGGTTAAACGTACCGCAGAATCCGTTTTATTAACGTGCTGACCACCCGCTCCACTTGCGCGGTAGGTATCAATTCGTAAATCAGATGGATTGATCTCAATTTCGATATTATCATCCACTTCTGGCGAAACGAAAACAGAAGAAAAAGAGGTATGACGGCGGTTGCCCGAATCAAAAGGAGATTTTCTAACTAAACGATGTACACCTGTTTCAGTGCGTAACCAGCCAAAAGCATATTCGCCGGTAAACTTAATGGTGGCACTTTTGATACCTGCAACTTCACCCGATGAGGCTTCAATAAGCTCAGTCTTAAAACCGTTACTTTCCCCCCAACGCAGATACATTCGCAGGATCATTTCTGCCCAATCTTGTGCTTCTGTACCACCTGAGCCAGATTGAATATCCAGGAAAGCATTATTGGCATCCATTTGGCCAGAAAACATGCGTTTGAATTCTAGTTGTTCGAGTGCTTTTTCTTTGCCGTCTAACTCTGTCGTCACCGATTGCACGGTCTCTTCATCATCTTCTTCTGCGGCTAATTCAAGTAGTTCTGAGGCATCGACTAAACTGCTATCGAGTTCATCAATGATGTGGACAATTTTTTCTAGCGTAACGCGTTCGCGTCCCAATTCTTGAGCGCGCTCAGGGTTGTCCCAAACAGTCGGTTCTTCGAGTTCGCGAATGACTTCGGCTAATTGTTCTTGTTTAGCCTCATAGTCAAAGATACCCCCTCAGGATGTCGGTGCGACCCTGAAAATCTTTGATTCGAGTTTTGATTGGCTGGATTTCTAACATGTTAAAACCTTAAAAATAAAGGCCGAATTCTACCTTAAAACATCTGACTTTTGTAGGTCGGGCTTCAGCCCGACGCAGAATTTAAAAAAAGTAGCTAAACTTGCTATTTCACAAGAGAGTTATCTTTAATCCAAAACAATCAGCTTGCTTTATTCAGCCTGAAGGCTGACCTACATTAAAATGCACTTTTATAGGTCAGACTTCAGTCTGACAACCATGTAAAATTAACATGGCTCAATATAATCAACCATAAGCTGTAAACTTTTATTGCCTCGAAAGACATTCACATCTAAGCGATATGCCACTTTTGCTTTTGTTAATTCTGATGACCAATCTTCATCTGTCACATTAAAGGCAATGGCATCAATTTCCAGATGCGAGCCTTCTGGTTGTAATGAGAGTTTCAAATGCTTCTCACCCACAATACGCTTATTAATAATATTAAAAATGCCATCAAAAACCGGCTCTTGAAAAGTTTGCCCCCAAGGCCCTGCGAAACGTAATTCTTCTGCGGTTGTCATGCTAAATTCAGAGGATAATAATTCACCATCACTCATGATTACACCATGTAAGTCATCTTCATTAAGATGACGGCGAACTTCTTCATCAAAGGCTTGAGTAAATAATTCATAATCATTTTCTGCAATAGTTAAACCTGCCGCCATTGCATGACCACCAAACTTCGTAATTAAAGTTGGATTTTGAGATGCAACAGCATCTAAAGCATCACGCAAATGAAAACCTTTTATAGAGCGACCCGAACCTTTCAACATATCACCGTCTGTCTTTGCGAAAACAATAACCGGACGATTCCACTGATCTTTAATTCGTGAAGCAATAATACCCACAACACCTTCGTGAAAA